>CAYXON010000001.1:0-12264 GCA_964467145.1 uncultured archaeon
TGTGAATTCCAAATACGTGACTGTATCATGCATTATTTTGGAGTCCGGGCCGACGCCGTATTCGGTGCTCTCTGACACGTCTATCATGAAGACGATTGCGAAGCTTCTTCTTCGTTCAGTGGGTTTTTCTGTGCTTGTGACAGGCAGTATCGTCTCGACGAAACTGTTGTTGTAGCCCCCGTATTCGAAGCTGTTTTTGCCACCTAAAAAAGCCACCCCGTTTCCTGCGAGCACGTATTTCTTTATCTTCTGTACTGTGAGCCTGTCGAGTTCGGCTGCGTTTACGTTGTCAAAAATGACTGCAGAGTACTTGTCGTAGTCATTGTCTGCGCGCGGTGTTGTCTGAACCTCATACAGTTGGTTGAGTATCGTAAGTAGGGGGGATGTCTTGTTTGATGTCACAACCAGTATCTTGGGTTTTTCGACTACTTCGACTGTCTTTAAGTAGACGTTGTTTTCAGCGAATGCGTCATTGCCGGGGTCTATCTCGACCCTTATCTCATGCAGCCCAATCTGCTTTATAGTCAGCTCAAGGGGTATGTCCTTTATCTGTTCGCTTTGGGTGAGCATCTTCTGAAACCTCTGGTTGTCGTCGACGTAAACCGACATCTCGTAGGATCTGTCACCCAATCCTGTGTTGGCAACCCGCACGATGAGGTCGTATTTTATGTTGGAGGGTATTTTTTTGTCACCTAGCACCTCTGCTATGTACATGTCTTCATGCAGTGTTGGTGGTTTTACAGTAAACAGGGTGGCGTTTGACTGAAACATCAGTCTCGCTATGTCTTGCGGGTTTCGTCCGTAGTTGTTCTGGCCGTCGCTGAGGAGTAGGACGTAACCTGGTTCCTGCGCGTAGTGGATCATGTTCTGGTATAGTGCGTCGCCAATTGCGGTCTGGTTGGATTCTGAGAAGAACTCTATCTTGACCTTTGAGGAGTCGCCTGTGAGGTTCGCGACACTTGATTTGACAAGATCAAGCAGGACATATCCTAGGTTTCGGGTGTTGGAGTAGATGCCCATGCTGGATGAGCCGTCTACGAGAATGGTTATGGGAGGGGCTTCGCCGACGTCTTGTGTTATCTCAGTCACTACTGGCTGGGTGAGTGCCAGAACCAAAAGGGTTAGTATCAGTATCCTAACTGCCGAGTACGCGATTTTCCTCTTTTTGAAGCCGCCGCGCATGACATAGAAGAACATTATTACGGCTGCTGGGATTAGGAGTATTGCAAGTGAGGGGTTGGTGAATGTTAGACCTGCAGTCAGTGTCTGAAAGTCTATTGTCGGAAGGGTTGATGAGACGTTCACAGCATTCCCCTCCGCTTGTACATGACGGTCTCAAAGAACAGGGCTATAATGATTGCGAATACCAGGTATTTGAAAAGGCCGATGTCGACGTCCACGTCCTCGAGTGAGTTGCTGTATTCCGATGCCTTGTTAAGCTCGGAGAGGTCTGAGACGCTGGTGTTTGACTCAATCGCACTCATTAGGTTCACGGGCACTGTTGACTGGCGGTCAGGATACATTATCTTGTAGACTCCGGCCTTGTCCAGGAAGATGTTTGAGGATTGCATTAGCTCACCGGATGGCGTCTTTATGGTCTGGTTTGAGTTAGTCTGCAGGTAGTCGCCTGTGAAAAGGCTTGGGGTCGCAGATATGCCGCGCTTTCTTGTGAAATATTTTATCATCTGGTTGTAGAATATGGGAAACGACGAGCTGTAGTATAGGTTGCTCCAGTCAGGGTCGGTATTTATGCCCATGTAGGCGACGTAACCCTCACCATACGGCATAAATGAGATCAGTGGAGTGTATGATGCTTTGGAGCGCACAAGCTCAATGGAACTGTTGTTTGATGTCTCCACATTGTACTGCTTTTTCAAGACAAGATTGTCGAAGACCACATCATTCAGTATGTCATGGTCTGTCACCACCTCAACAGATGATTCCCGGTCTGAGAGAGAGATTATCTTACAAGGCATGACAGACCATAGGTTGTCGTTTTTTATCTCCGCGAGGTTTGAGGTTCCAATGACTATAAGGGACGCGCCAGATGAAACCTGATTTTTTATGTCTCGGAACATGCCAGGCAGTATATTATCAGATTGGACGTTGCCGAGTATCACGACATCGTATCCGCTGAACTCCGGGGTAACCGGCGGTACTGCATACTCGAAAATTATTTTTTTAGCGGATGCTAGCGAGTCGAACATTAGTCGCAGGTATTTGTCCGAGCCGTCAGATGTTAGAAGCAGAACCCTGTTGAGTTTGGCAGGGGGTATGTGGGCGTATGCGACGTCATCGAGTGGTAGGTCGTCCATCCCGATAAGCTCGACCCTCAGAAGATGCTCATCTGAAGTTATATTGGGTTTGAAGTAGTAGAAGTTGTCAGAGCCTGGCTTGAGGGCCTTCTGCTCGGATAATATTGTTTCCGCACCTGAGCTGACCTTGATTACGACGTTGTAGTCGAGTGGGTGATAGTTTTTAACAGACATGGTCAGGTATAGTTCGTTGTCGTTTAGGTGGGATCTTCTCGCGTCAAGTGAGACTATCGCTGTGTTGGCGCCCCTGAACCCGACCTGTATGAGCTCGACCTCTATGCCGTTTGTTACGGCTATTTTTTTAGCAACCAAGGGGTCAAGCCCGCCGCCTGGTGAGAAGTCTGAGAGCACGTATACTATTTTTTTGCGGTCTGAGGAGGAGAGTATATCCTTGGCAAGTAGTATTGCGTCGCCGACGCTTGAGGGCGTGTCCATGACCTCAACTTTTGAGAGTACTTCCCTTGCCTGCTTTTTGTTGCCCCTATTTAGGAGGGTTATGGGAATTGATGATGCGAGAACTATTGATACTTCAGAGTCTTGGTTTAGGACCTCGATTATCGAGCTCGCCTTTATGCGTGCTGTGTCAAAGCGGTTGGGGCGGACGTCAGTCGCCTGCATGCTGGCTGACACATCAAGTAAGATGACGACAGACTCCTGGGGTCTTTGCCCCTGCTGAGTTGTTATGAAAGGGTCTGCTACCGTGAAGACTAGAAGGCACACAAGAAATAGCTGAACTAGGAGGAGTGGATCGTGTATGAATTTTTGCAGGAAGCTTGTGAATCTCTTGTTTTTTTCCAGTATCCTGATGAACATTGTGGAGGGGAACATCACAAGCTTGGGTTTTGGCTTTAGAAGATACAAAAGGATTATTGGCACGACAAGCGCAAGCCCGGCAAGTGCTGCCGGATTTGATATCATAGGTATTAATCCTGTGTTAGCCACCTCTTTTTCCTCCGCCTGTTATTCGTATGAACGACTCGAATATGGGCGTGTTTGTGAGTACTGTCGTGAATTGTATGCCGATGTCGTCGCATATCTGCTGCAGCTGCTTGTTGTGGTTTTTAACCCTTTCACTGTATTCCCTTTTGAAGTTAGGGCTCAGAAAGGTCCGTTTCATCTCCGCGGACTCTATGTCCTGGAAGTTTATGTCGCCGTTCCAGCCAAGGTCGAGCTCCATCGGGTCAAGGACTTGCACGAGAAACATCTCTGATGAGTGCTTTGCCATCCTGTAGATTCCCTCCTTTACTGAGTCTAGGTCCTCTAGGAAATCTGATATTATCATGGTGAATGCCTTGGACTTCATGAGTTTGGTGTATTGTGCTGCGCTGACTCCGAGGTCTGTCACGCCCTTAAGCTGGACTGTGTTGAAGAGGTCTATGACGTTGAACAGGTGTGCGTGGCTTTTTCGGGGCTGGGTTATCTCTTTGACACGGTCCGAGTATAGTCCTATCGCAAATTTCTCGTGGTGGTGGACTGCGAGAAATCCGAAACCCACAGCTATGCTGCCTGCGTAGTCGAACTTTGTCATCTTGTGGGATGTGAAGTTCATTGACGCGCTTGAGTCAACAAGTATGTGTGTCATAAGGTCTTTCTCCTCTTCGAACCTTCTGATGTAGAGTTTCTCTGTTCTCGCGTATAGTCGCCAGTCTATTAGCCGGAAGTCGTCGCCTGGCATGTATTCCCTGTAGTCGATGACCTCAATTCCTCTGCCGTGCTGTATCGAGGGCCTGCCTCCAGAGTATGAGCTGCTGACTCTCTTTTTTATGACAAAATCGAGCTCCTTCAGCTGCTCGAGAAAGGAGGGGTCAATCAACTAGACCACCTACACTTCCTTTAGTATCTGGTTTATGACGTCGTCGGGGCCAAGACCCTTTCTCTCGCTTTCAAAATTCAGTATTATCCTGTGCCTGAGAACTGGGTGCGCCATAGCCTGTATGTCCTCTTTGGCGACGTAGTTCCGCCCCTTTATGAGGGCGCGTGCTTTAGCTGAGAGAACCAATCCTATGCTCGCCCGTGGGGATGCGCCGTAGTCGAGGTACTGTGATGCCGTGTTTTTGGCCCCCGGCCTTGTGGCTCCAACTATCTGTAACGCATATTGTCTGACGTCCGCTGATATGGGCATCTTCTTGGCGAGGTCCTGTATCGCGAGTATGTGCTCCCGTTTCAGTATCTTGTTTACAGTGGGTGTGAACTCGCTTGAGTACATCTCCACTATCCTGTCCTCCTCCTGCATGTTCGGATATCCGACCATTATCTTCAAAAGGAACCTGTCGACTTGGGCCTCAGGCAGTGGGTAGGTACCCTCCATCTCAAGGGGGTTCTGTGTTGCAAGGACGAAAAAAGGTTTGTCGAGTTTGTGCGTTCTGCCGCCTATCGTGACCTGCCTCTCCTGCATGGCCTCAAGAAGCGAGGACTGCGACTTGGGCGTCGCCCTGTTTATCTCGTCTGCAAGTAGTATGTTTGTGAAAACCGGCCCCTCCTCAAATCGGAAGTTCTTCTTTCCTGATACGTCCTCCTCGACTATGTAAGTTCCAGTCACATCAGAGGGCATGAGGTCTGGAGTGCACTGTATTCTTCTGAACTTGAGGTCCATTATCGACGAAAGTGTTCTGACAAGTAGTGTTTTACCAAGTCCTGGGAAACCCTCAAGGAGCGCGTGATTATCCGTGAATATCGCTATCATGACCTGCTCAAGCACGTCTTCTTGACCTACAAGAACCCGCGACACCTCTTTTCCGATGTCTGCGTAGGTTTTTTTCATCTGGGAGTAGACCTTCCTAAGGTCGACTGTTTCTCCGATATCTTGCTGCTTTGAGTCTGTCTTCTCTGCCCCAGCACTTTCCCATAGGCTTCTTCCGCCTGTTGCCGTCGTCGCCATCTGAACCACTTAGGTATTGTTTTATCGTATTAAATTCATGAATCAGGTATTATCTTCTCAAAGTACCTGCGGACCATCTCCTCATTTTCAGGACCCACAGCACATTCCACACATTCCTCAACAGATGATACCTCGTTTAGTGTGAATTCCTTTGTGGTTTTCCTGCCCCCAGTCTCCCTTATCTCTATATCACCGCCGTATTCAGGGTGAAGTTTAAAGTCCATGTCTTTGCCAGATATCGCAGCAGATGACGCGTCACCGAATATGTCTTTTCCAGGCTCAGCCCCTGTTCCGCCGCCTGTTCCAGGGAGCGGTCCCTCGTTTATGCCTGGTTGTTCGCCACCAGATTCTGCCCCTAGTTTGTCTTTTTCGTTTTCGGTCGTCCAGTTGCTCTGCTCCCACCGGTCACCAAATAGCGCGTCAAGTCCTGTGCCGGTGTTTCCAGAGCTTAGGTGTTGGAGGTCTTCGCGGAGCCTTGCTGCGTCAAGTATAAAACCAAGTTTGTCGAATGCGAATGAACGGGCGTCAAGTACGGTCACAGTCAGAAGCAGAAATGACAGCACAACTATTGTGTATATTTTTTTAGATAATTGTTTGCTGTCCAAAAAAGTCGAGGACTCGACTGAGTCCATCCTTTTTGTGACGTCACTCATTAGGTCTGATACTATGATGTTGTTTTTTGAGCGGTACTCAAGCGCTGTTGCGAGGCGTTCGCCGAGGTCTTCATATTTTCCGTCGAGTTTTGAGACAATGCTTCTGCTGGTGTACTGTAGGTACAGCCGGTATAGTGCATAGAGTATCGCAGGGAATATCGAATATGCCATGTTTATGCCTATTGTCTGAAATATTATTGCAGAACCCAGAAATCCAACTATTAAATCTATTGCTACGGCATAGACTTTGATTGCCCACATCACAGCCTCTGCCTCGACAATTTTTCCTTCTAAAAGAGTCATTTAACTCCCCCTTATGCTAAGGACCATAGCGTCTATTCTGTTAAAGTATCCTCGTACTGCGCTAACCGTTGTCTTACTGGCTTCGGCGTCGCCTTCTATGCTATTTGCAAGCCCCCTGATGTAGGAGGTTGTATTGCCTGCATGCGTGAGGTCGGATGCGTCAGAGGATATACTGTTCATGCGATTGGTGAGGGATTCAAGCTCTGCTTCCATGTTCGCCAGTGAGTTGCTTATCTCTGTTGCGTCTCCTTTCATCCTGCTTATCTTGTTTCTGGCAGAATCAAGTTCCGCCTTGGAGGTGTCGTATTTCCCCTTCCACTCGATGCTTTCAGTGTAGTATTTGTCGTATAGTTTAGCGTACCTCTCCTTCTCAGCAACTGTCGAGTTAAGGCTCACAGAAAGCGAATCTGCCGTGGACTTCATCTGGGTGTAGTGGTCGGTTATGCTTGTCGCCTTCTGCTTTGATAAGTTGAGTTCCCCGAGGTACTCAAGAAGTATCTTCTCCTTCTCATTGAGCTGCTGCTCCTTCTCATTGAGCTCGGCTTGTGTGTCATTTACTTTAACGCTAAGCTCGACAAGTTCTCCTGCAGCCTTGTCGTAGTCTGACCTAAGGCCCTCAAACGTCAGGTAATAGTATAGGACAAGCCCTAGCATTGCCATTATTACAAGCAGCAGAAGGCCAAGAAGGCCGAAGTTGACGTTGTGTCGCATATTAGGCCACCATATGGGGAAATACCCCAAATATTATATATTAAGGAAACTATAAGAGTGTCCAAAGATAATGAATGCATCTTTTCAAGACTACATTTAAATAATACTTAGGCCATATATTTTTAGCTTTAAGATGAGGATTAACAGGGACAAGTGTCTTTACTGCGGCGGGTGCGTTGGAGTATGCCCTAGCCAGGCGCTTGAACTGGATGAGACACGCCTTCAGGTTGACGATAAAAAATGCACAAAATGCGGCATATGCGTGAAGTTCTGCCCAGTAGGAGCATTAACAGGTGATGTCGATGAGTGATAAAACAGTCGACGTCGTCGTCGTTGGCGCAGGACCTGCGGGTTCTATGGCGGCGTTTAAACTTGCACAATCAGGCATTGACGTTCTGGTACTTGAAAAGAGGCAGGAGATAGGAGCCCCAAAAAGATGTGCTGAGGGACTCAGTGAAGACGGCCTCAAAAGAGTCGGCATAACACCCGACCCGCTTTGGGCAGTCAACAAGATATACGGCACCATAGTCTACACCCCGTCGATGAAGGAGGTTAGGATATCTCCAAAAGACATGATGGGATACATACTCGAGCGAAAAGTTTTCGAAAAACACCTAGCAAACCAGGCGATAAAAGCTGGTGCGAAATACATGATTAAAACCCATGTCACAGACGTCATAAAAGAGGGTGACAAAGTAGTCGGCGTCAAAGCCACACACATGGGCGAGGAATTCAGCGTAAAGTCGAAGATAGTCATCGCAGCAGACGGAGTAGACTCCATGTGCGCAAAAAGGGCAGGGATAGACACCCTAAACCACCTGAAAGACTACCACTCAGGATTCCAGTACGAAATGGGGGGAGTAAACGCACAAGAGGATCAGCTGCACATATTCGTAGGAAACGAAAAATCCCCCAAAGGATACATCTGGATATTCCCAAAAGGAAAAGGCATAGC
The DNA here is from genome assembly GCA_964467145.1 of uncultured archaeon. Taxonomy (GTDB): domain Archaea; phylum Altiarchaeota; class Altiarchaeia; order IMC4; family SCGC-AAA252-I15; genus JAHIYG01. Next base: position 7,816 of record CAYXON010000001.1, read on the forward strand.
GAACGTCGGCATAGGAATAGTCGGCGCAAAATCAGAGCAAGGCGCAAGAGCAAAAGACCTGCTCGACAAGTTCATAGCAGAAAACCCTAGATTCTTCGCTAAAGCAAGCCCGATTGAGATGAACTCAGGGGGTATACCAGTCAGCGTATCAGCCAAGACATTCGTTGGCGACGGGATAATGGTCGTCGGCGACGCAGCACAGCAGGTTAACCCGATACATGGTGGGGGAATTAGTCTTGCAATGAACGCGGCAGTAATATGCGCGGAAGTAGTTGCAAAAGCAATCTCAGAAGGAGACACTGGAAAGGACAGGCTCTACGAGTATGAGAAAACATGGCGCGAAACCGACGGCAAAAAGATGAACAGACTATTCACCCTAAGACAATTCATAGAAAAACTCGACGACAATGACCTTGAGAACCTCGGCGACATACTATCCGGAGACGATGTCATGGACCTCGTAGTTAAGGCAGACACTAAAAAGCTTCTCAGCACCATAATAAAAAAGGGTCCGAAAATGCTCTCATTAGCCAAGAAATTCCTGTAGAACCGGGGCAATAAATACGTCTTTTGTCGATTAAGCGATTTTTTGTTTTATTTGTTATTTATAGTCTCAAAGAGATATCTTGTTCTGGGTTTAAAGTGATTTTTAGAAGGCTATTTTACACGATATTGTATTTTCTGAACCTCATCTACAACATACTAGTTTCAGCTGCGTCAACAACGGTTTTAGCCATAACCGGCGGAATAGACCCCCAAGTCGTCGAAGTCCAGACAGCCCTCAAAAAAGACATATCGCATTACATACTCGCGAACTCGATAACCCTGACCCCCGGAACACTCACAATAGACATAGACCACGACAAAAACACACTCAAGGTCGCGGTACTAACCCCGCGCGACAGCAAATCCATAATACCTTTCGAAAAATACATAAGGGGGATGCTGGAGTGATAGAGTTTGTTCTTTTTGCACTTGCAGTGGGTGTTGTCACAGGGGTCGTGCTTGTCGCAAGGGGAGCACCGGAAAACTCACTGATAGGATTGAACGTCGCAACAGTATGCGCTGTCACAGCGCTTGTGGTAATGCAACAGAACTTGATGATAAGCTTTTCAAAAGACATCGCATTCTACCTCATATTCCCGGGCATATTCGGGGCGATAATATTCAGCAGATTCCTGGCGGAGGCAAAAAATGATTGATGCACTACTCGCAGTATTTTCAGCAATGCTCATCGTCGGGTGCGTGGGGCTTCTCAGATTTTCAGAGAGAAAGAACATAGTCTATGCGAGACTCCATCTTGCAGGGGTTGTGGACACAGCATGTATCGCACTCATGATAATACTTGGATACCCGTTCATCGCACTCATCTACCTTGTGCTGACCCCGCTTAGCGCGCACGCAGTGGCTAACGCACACTACAAGATGGCAAGAGGTGAAAGAAGATGATAGAATATGTTATGATGATTTCAGCAGTCATCATCGCAGTGATGTCGCTTTACCCAAAGGACCTGATGAAGGCTGTGATAATCGGTGCCGGCATCGAAGGCCTCGCGCTCGCAGTACTGTATCAGGAGCTTCTCGCATCAGATGTCGCACTAACGCAAGCAATAATCGCATCAACTGTCATGCCAGCGCTTTTCGCGCTCGTCGTCTACAAGACAGAGAGGTGGGAGAAATGATGCAGGAGATGTCGTTTCTAACAGCAGGCATACTCTTTGCAATTGGACTTTATGCTGTCATCTTCAAAGACAACCTCATAAAGAAAGTATTGGGTGTCACATTCATAACAGACGCAGTAAACCTCACACTCGTTGCCATGGGATACAAGGAAGGCGGCATTGTCCCAATCAAGCTGCCTGACGTCACACTCGTCGATTTCGCAAAAGACGCTGCATACCCGCTTCCGATGGCGCTAGTTCTCACAAACATAGTAATAGGGGTCGCAACAGCAGCCCTCATACTAGGACTCATAATAAAGATACACAAAGAAAAACGGACGCTAAGCGCTAGGAGGATATGGTCAGATGAACAGTGAAACAATAGCGTTGATAGTCGTCGCACCCCTTCTTGCAGCAGTAATAGCAAACATCCTCCACGGCAAAAAAGGCCTCAGAACATTCACTCTCGTCGCAGTGGCAATAACCGCGGCACTAACGCTCATAACACCCTACGGCAGCCACTTCTTCGGAGGATACGAAAGGGACAAAATTGGCGGCGGGCTATCTGCGGGGATAATATACGTGTTCAGCCAAAATCACAGGATACTGACTTTCACACTAACCCTGATAGCGTTTCTTGCAATAGCATCCTACACATCAGCTTTCAAAAAACTATCAGGCCCATACCTCGGGTTCATGATGCTCGGGGTCGCAGCAACATGCGCCACAATAATGGCTGACGACTTCTTCAACTTCTACGTCTTCATGGAAATAGCCCTAATATCGCAGGCGACGCTTGCGATATCGCAGGCGACACTCGGCGCATACAAGAGCGCGCTCAAGTACCTCATAATCGCAAACGTCTGCGGCAACTGCCTGCTGCTTGGCGTCGCACTGCTTCTGTCGCTAACAGGTTCTGTCAACGTCTCAGACATAGTCGAGGCAGTAGTTGCCGGCGGACAGAACATCATAGGAAACCCCGTGTTTCTGGCGGCAGCCGCACTGATAGTCTTCGCATGGACTTACGCATCAGGCGCATTCCCCTTCCACAACATAAAAAGCGAATTATACGCTTCTGCGATGCCGCACGCATCAGCTCTGATGCAGACGCAGACGAAGTTCATAATGATAGCGCTCGCAGGCATCATACTAAGGATATTCGGCACAACACCATTCATAAACAAACTCATGCTAATAGCCGCTGTTCTCGCGATGGTGTTCGGGGTCATAATGGCGCTCAAACAAGACGACTACCAAAAGATGCTCAGCTACCACGCCATAAGCCAGGCAGGATACGTCGCGGCAGGGCTGACAATCGGGACATCTGCGGCAGTTGCTGCAGGGATATTTCACGCAATAAACAACGCACTATACAAAAGCGCCCTGTTTTTCGGGTGCGAATGCGTAAAAAACAAAAGTGGCACAACAGGCTTTAGGGGACTTGGGGCGATGGCTTACTCAATGCCTGCTGTGGCGGGGCTTATGCTAATCGCCAAACTCGCAATATCCGGCGTTCCCCCATTCAACGGGTTCCAGAGCAAACTGAGCCTGATGTTTGCGGCAGCGGATGCCGGCATGTGGGAGATAAGCCTCATAATGCTACTTGTGAGCGTTCTCACATTCATATCCATGATGAAATCCTTCCACCTGGTGTTCATGAGGCCAAGGGAGGAAACAGCAGAGTATACAGGGCATGCGCCGACGAAATCATACATGATTGCTTTGATAGTGCTTGTTGGACTGTGCGTGATAATAGGACTCTACCCAGCACTTGTCACAGACAACATACAGACGATAACCCACCAGTTCGGGCTGGTGTGGAGGTAAAAACATGTACTCAAAACTACTTGAAGGGCTCAAAAAAAGAGGCGAGAAAGAAGCCAGCCACAGCGCCTCGTTTTTCGCAATAGAGTACATGTCAAAAACCGCACTAATACTTCTGGTGTTTCTGATAGTCCGCTGGATATCAACTCCAGCTGCAGTCGCTGCCACAATAGTTTGCGCAATATCCTTGAGGGGAAAGACAATCACAGAAGGAGTGCTAAGAGAAAACGACGACAAATTCCAGACACTTCTTTACTACACGATACTCTCACTCGCTGTGATATTCATTGTAATGGGGTGTTCAGCATGGATATGAGAAAAACAATACAGTGGGCTGCGTTCGCGGTCGCGGGACTTTTCATAATCACAACAATCGCATCCATGAATCCGGTAGCAGGCATCAGCCAGGCATACAATATGTTCGGCCCCAAAATAGCCCCAAACATGGTGACTGCGATACTATTTGACTTCAGGGGATACGACACACTCGGCGAATGCTTCATACTCGTCTCAGGAGTCCTTGCACTCTCAATCGTGTACGGCAGAGGCAGATTCGCAGGCGACGTCCACGAAGAAGAGCAGCCAACAATAGGCACGACATCGCTTCTCAAATCATCTGCGGCAGTGATGCTGCCGCTAATCATCATAGTCGGACTTTACATAACACTTGGCGGGCACATAACCCCAGGGGGAGGATTTCAGGGAGGCTCAATCATAGCAGCCGGCCTTTTCATGGCAGTAGTCCTGTACGGCGTAAAATCCATAAACCTCACACATAGCCTGCTTGTAAAGATGGAGTCCTTCGGGCTTCTAATCTACATACTTTTTGGGCTTGCAGGATACGTGTTCGGCGGATACTTCCTCTATAACCTCGGCACAGACGTTTTCGGGATTATGCCGGACGCCATCACACAAACCTTCAACTACCCAGACGGTGTGGGAGCCGGAATAATACCATACCTCA
>CAYXON010000001.1:12274-17679 GCA_964467145.1 uncultured archaeon
TCGCAGTGCTTCTTAAGGTCGCGGCAGGCCTTGCCACAGCGCTATTGATAATACTTGGAGGCAAAAAATGACGACCACAGTATACGCAATAGCCTTTTTGCTGGGGGCATTTTGGGGAACACGCATACAGAGGGTAAACCCCATATTCTTTGCGGTAGCTGGTGCAATAATCGCAGTAGGCCTTGGAAACTACCCCTACTACCCGCTAAGCTCAATCTCAACAACCATGATATCATCAATAGTCGGTTTCATAGCAGGCAACTGGGGGTTCAGAAAATGAATCAGATACTAAACTCCATAAAACACACAATATTCGGGATACACAACATACCAAAGATACTTTTCAACACCGGAAGACTCGTCGACCAAGACATGAAAAAGAGGATAACATCCGGAAACGTAAAGTACCCGCAGACAGTTGACATAGACTTATGCATCGGATGCAGTGTGTGCTCAAGGATATGCCCGACAAAATGCATAACCATGAAAGACCTCCCAGAGAAAGTACAACTTAGGGAAAACCAATACAAGACACAGTACCCTGAGATAGACATAAGCCGCTGCTGCTTCTGCTACCAATGCCACGACTCATGCCCGACATTCACAGTCCACAAAAAACACGCGGCAATAAACCCAAGAAACGTAACGATAACGGGCGTCAAAGCCCAGGACCTATTCAAGCCAAAGGAGGAGAGCAAATGATTAAAAAAACTGCAAGGAAAAAATCAGTACACGTCATGCTCGTATACACCGGAGGATGCAACGGATGCGAGATAGAGGTGCTGAATGCTCTTCTGTCCCCGTATTATGACCTCGAACAGTACAGGGTCATGCTCACCTTCAACCCACGCGAAGCAGACATACTGCTAGTTGCGGGAGCAGTCACCAAAAGGGTGACACCCCAGCTCATGGCAATATACGAGAAGATGGCTGAGCCGAAAGCTGTCGTCGCAGTCGGAGCATGCGCTATAGTCGGCGGAGTATACGCAAACGTCTACGGGGAACTCGGGCCGTCAGACCAGATAAACTCGCCGCTAACAAACGTCCTAAAAGTAGACTCAGAAGCTAGAGGATGCGCTGTATCGCCTGAGGAAGTGATAAGGGCTGTGGCGGAAGTCATACCGAAGATTATGGAGGCCAAATAATGACAGTAACAGAAGTTGATGTCGGAACAATACACCCCGTGCTGATAGAACCGTTCAGGACACGTTTCTGGGTCGAAGATGAAGAAGTAGTCGACTGCGAGATAACATACAACGCCGCCCACAGAGGCATAGAACGCCTTATTGAGGGGATTCAGATAAAGAAGGCACACATGATAACTGAAAGAATCTGCGGACTATGCAGCCACACACACCTTTGGAACAGCGTCAGAGTCACCGAAAAAGCGATGGACATACAGGTCCCAGAACGTGCCGACTACATAAGGGCGATTGTGATGGAGCTTGACAGGATACACTCGCACCTGTTCTTTTTAGCCCACGGATTTGAGACAATCGGACAGGAAACATTCACCTACCGGACCTTCGCATTGAGAGAGCCTGTGATGAGGCTCTTGCAAGAGCTGACAGGAAACAGGGTCCACTACTCAACTCCAATCATTGGAGGCATCAGGCCAAGGTGCGACCCAACACCTGAGACCGCGAAAAAAATACTGGACCTACTCAACGTCTACGAAAAAGAGCTGACCCCATTCATAGAACGGGTCACAACTGATGCGATGATAATGTCAAGGCTGACTGGTGCCGGAATACTCGACAAAAAAACAGCAGAGAAACTGCACGCAGTAGGGCCGGTCGCAAGAGGGAGTGGAATAAACAACGATGCAAGACAACAGATGGAGGAATACAATCCCTTCGACTTCAAGTACATAGTACTGAAAGACTGCGACGTCAAAGACAGGATACTAATAAGAGGACTTGAACTGTTTGAGAGCATAAAGATAGTGAGGCAAGCACTCGATGAGCTGCCAGCAGGACCGTCGTATGAGACACCTAAGATGAAGTTCGACACGCCACTCACAGGCATGTACATAGAAGCCCCGCGTGGAGAACTCTATCACAGGCACAGGATAGACGCCCAAGGACTTGCGAGAAACTACAAAGTCAACACCCCCACACCCCCAAACCTCGCATGCATGGAGAAAGCCTGCATAGGCGACCAGCTAACGGACGCGCTACTTACAATAGTCAGCTGCGACCCGTGCCTTTCATGCTCAAACAGAGCCATAGTAGTTGACGCCTCAGGAAAGGAAAAACTTATAGACTTAACGGAGGTCAAGATATGATTTTCGAAACAGCAGTCACACTAACTGTAGCGGCAGTCGCATCAGCCCTGCTGCCGGGCCTTGAGAGAAAGATTCAGGCAAGGATACAGAATAGGTACGGCCCGCCCATAACAACCCCGGGACTCTGGAACGCGCTAAAATCATATTATAAACAGTCAAAGACTCCAGACTCACCAAACCCGGGACTATATCACCTAACCCTTCTTGTTGGCGTCGGCTGCACGCTCGCGATACTGCTTATCACAACACCTGCGTGGCAAGACATCCTCGGGTTTGCGACAATACTCGGAATCGCAGGACTTCTCAAAATCGAGGAAGCCACATATCTCTTCATGGGATCCCTCAGCAGGTCCATGATGAGCAAGACCATGCCGTTCCCAGACACCATAACAGGTGCGAAAAAAGCGGGTGTGCGGGTGTTTTTCGAAGACATTGGAACACTGCGCGCACTTAAGATGATAACCTTCGGCTCATTCCCATATTACGCAGCACTTTTAGTGCCCTTCGCAGCAGCATCAAGCCTAAACATCAAGGACGTCCTCGCCCAGGCACCAGCCATATACACTGTGTCTGGTGCGATAGCGTGCTTTGTGTACTTCATGGGCTACAACATAGTCATAAACAACAGGCCCTTTGACATAATCAAACCCAAAGTCGACATAATAGAGGGGCCATACATGGAATACATCGCGGGATGGCGCGGCCTAACATACCTTATGAAAGGCCTAATAACATTCGTCCTCTCAAGCGTGTTCGTCACACTGTTTTTAGGAGTCGCACTCGACATCTCAAACCCGACCACATTCGCAACACACCTTATCCTCACGCTGATACTGCCAGCTTTCGCGGCAATACTCCGGGCCTTCAGCCCAGTACTCACATTCAAGCAGATATATCCAATATCATACACACTCACACTCATGGGGCTCTTAGCCCTCATACTAAACATACTAGGTGCGTAAAGGATGCCAAAGATAGTCATAGAGTCAGGGTTTGTTTTGAATCTCGCAGGATACATAATAGAGAACATGGCAAAACCAGACTACGTCGACGTCGTCGTCGGAAACCCACTCAAAGAAGACGTGAAAGTCGAAGCCCCCATATACAGCCAGCAGACACTCGACGACTACGCGAAAAAAGGCCTTATACTCGAATACCTTATGGAAGGTGACAGCCTTAAAGACAAGCTCAAAGAGGTAAAGGACATAGTCGACAATGCCCTTGGCAAAACCCAAAATTAGGCCCCCAAAAAAGGGCACACCATGAACCGTATAGGAACCGACGAATCAGGCAAAGGAGACTACTTCGGCCCACTCGTCGCAGCAGCAGCATATGTTGAGCTAAAAGATGAGGAATTTCTGAAATCAATCGGCGTCCGAGACTCCAAAAAAATATCAGACAAAAAGATACATGAGATAGCTGACGAGATAAGGAAAAACATAAAACATGACATAGTCAGGATAAACCCTGAAAAATACAACAAACTATATTCCAAATTCGGAAACCTCAACGTGCTTCTTGCGTGGGCGCACGCGCGCGCGATAGAGAACCTCCTCAAAAAGGTAAAGTGCCAAACGGTGATATCAGACCAGTTCGGCGACGAAAAATATCTGCGTGAAAAACTCATGGAGGAAGGCAGAAAAATAAATCTCATACAAAGGCCAAGGGCAGAGGAAGACCTCGCAGTAGCCGCAGCCTCAATACTTGCAAGAGACAGCTACCTTAAAGGGCTGAAAGAACTCGGGGAAAAACACGGGATAAAACTCCCAAAAGGTGCGACGCACGTCGAAGAAACTGGTGGGAGATTCATCTCAGAAAACGGCGTTGAAAAACTCAACCAAATCGCAAAAACACATTTCAAAACGACAGAAAAAATAAAGACTTTTATTGCATGAATCTGTATAATGTGGGTGGTTGAACTAAAGCCGTTCCGGAGCCTGCACTACAACCTCAACAAAGTCGGGGGGATAACAAACGTTGTCACACTCCCATACGACATAATCACCCCCAGAAAACAAGCCCAATACTACAGGCAATCCGAATACAGCTTCATAAGACTCATCCTTAGAATAGATGAAGAAGGCGAAGGTCCAGAGGAAAAATACGAGAAAGCCGGGCAACTTCTGAAAAAATGGATTAAGGATAAGATCCTTGTCGAAGACGACAAAGAATGCCTTTACATATACGACCAAGAATACATGCTAAACGGCAAAAAAACAAGCCAACCCGGAATAATAGGGCTTGTAGGCATAGAGACCTTTGAAGGCGGCAATATACTTCCGCACGAGCAGATATACCACAAGGAGTTCAAGGACAGATACAACCTCCTTGACAAGACCGAAGCCTGCCTTGAAAACATAATATCACTCTACTCAGACGATGCGCAAGACAGCGTGGAAAAGATAATGAGAAAACACATGTCTGAAAAACCGATTCTAGACTTCAAACACGAAGACGACATCAGGCACAGGATATGGAAGATATCAGACAAAGAAGAGATAAAAATAATAGTAGATGTCATGGGCAAGACAACACTCATAATAGCGGACGGACACCACCGCTACACAACAGCCCTCAAATACTACACGGACACATGCAAGGAAAAATTCAAATACATTATGATGCTCCTTTGGAAGATGGACGACAAGCTCAAGATACTGCCGACCCACAGGATGCTAAGAGCAGACAAAGAAAATGTTAAAAAGACGCTAGCAGACAACTTCACATTCCAAAACGGAATCAACACACTTGATGAGCTGACAAAAGAGATGGATGACTCAGAGGCGCACGTCTTCGGAATGTACGACGGACAATACCACCTCCTAACGCTCAAAGACGGCGACAGACTTGACACAATATGCGACAAAACCAAAAGCAAAAAATGGAACCGCCTTGACACAAACCTTCTGAGAAAACTCGTCATCGAACCGCTGCTTGGCGAAGACACAGCAGAAGCCATATCAAACGGGATGCTCAAGTTCGTGAAAGACGCGAAAATCGCGGTCGCAGAAGTTGACGCCAAAGAATACGACATGATATTCCTGCTCAAACCCACGACGATACAGGAGATAAAAGACGTTGTCGAGGCAGGCGAGCGCATGCCACAGAAATCAACATA
>CAYXON010000002.1:0-8570 GCA_964467145.1 uncultured archaeon
ATCGTCTCGTAAGTCTCATGTGATAGAAGGTTTTTATATTCGATTCCGAGCTCCTCGCACGCTTTGGCGAGTGCCTTGTATGATTCGCTGTCGTATTTCAGAAAGCATACAACTTTGTTGTATTTTTTTGCGTGTGCTGTGAGGTAATTCCTTATCCGCTCAGTTGTTATCTCTATGTACCTCGTCTTTATCTCGCTTGTTTCCTCCCGCTCGTTCCAGTCGTAGTCTGCGAAGGGGTATTTGTCCTCAAACTCCCTGGGTATCACTCCAGCATTTGATATCATGACCTCGTGGAATATGCTGGGGTGGTTTTTCCTGAGAATCTTTATTATTTTCTTGTGTGTGTCTGATAGTGAGTATGGTTTCTTGTATGCGCATGGAAGGAAAATGAGTGTCTTACCTTGTGGCGGGTTGTACCATCTTATGAGGTAGTCTTGCCAGACCTCGAAATGCGGGTGTGTCAGGTACCATTCTCCAACGCCTCTGAGGTCGTCTTTTAGGTGTTGTGGAAATGATGGTATGAACTTGAACGTCTCCTCATCAAGGCTTATGCGCGGCTCATTTGCCCAGGGTTTTGTGATGTCTTTGAACTCCTGCCTTGTCAGGAACCTCCATTCCCCATCAACCCAGAGCCTCATAAGGGGTGCGTTGGAGTGAGGTAGCAGATTTATTAAAACAATTGTGTCAGCGTGTTTTAGGGTGTATTCAACGCTTTTTCTTAGCGATTCCGCGATGTCTTGGGTGTATGGTGGGTTAACGAGGAGGTATGCCCTGACTTTTTGCCCTACTGTGTGGATTTTTTCTGCCGCAGCCTCAAAGTCAGCTCTCTCATATCCTTTGTCGAGTTTTTTGAGTAGCTCATCATCTGCTGACTCAAGTCCGATTGCGACAGTGAGATCAAGTCCGTCGAATTCACGCAGTATCTCATCTTTGACGTATTCTGGCCTTGATTCGAGGGTTATTTTTTTGACTTTGTGTTTTCTGCACTCTTGCGTGAAGTGTCTTCTCGCATCAGCGGGTATTTGTTTTTCGTCGAAGAAGCTTCCCGAGCCGAATACCTTGACCTCGTCTTCTGCGAGTGTTTCGAAAAATTTGTTTAGGCACTCTATGACGTTTTCTTTTGTTGACTCGAATCCGCGTATTCTGCCGTATCCGCAGAAGGCGCATTTTCCGTGTGAGCATCTACCTGAGTTGATTATCAGAATAGCCATCTATCTTGTGCCCCTCAGCTCAGCTTTGATTTTTTCAATCTTTATGTCTGATATTATTTTTTCGACGTCAACGCCATCAACAAGTGATGCGACATATCCCCCGAGCATTTTCTTTCTCAAACGTATGAGTCCGTCCTTTTCAAGTTCTTGGAGGACCTTCTTGACCTGCTCTTTTTCGATTTCTGATTTTGCCGCCAGTTCATCCACTCCGACTTCATTTTTTTTAGAAATCTCTTGTAGAATGGTTATCCTCTCATCTGTTACTTCAGCGGTTGGTTGGGGTCGGTCCATCACTGTATTAACCAGTTTTTTGGGCTCTTCCACTATTTTTCCCACTTCTTCCACTGGTTTTTTAAACTTATTTACTCTCTTTTCCCCCTCTTCTTGGGGTTTCTTCCCCTCAAGTATTCTTTCGAGTTTTCTTCTCTCTGACCTTTCTCTTTCGACTTCTTCGTTCAATTTCTCCAGCTTTTTTGAGAGTTTCTCGTCATCTTCTTTTCTAACTTTTTCAATGTTTTCCTCAAGGATTGCGTTGGCTTTTTTCTCTTCCATAAGTTCGGCTTTTAGCTCGTCAAGGAGTCTGGTTTTTTCACCTAGTTCTGTCTCAACTTCTGCACATTTTTTCCCGAAGTCTACGTCTTTCGCTTCTGCTTTGGGTTTCCCGCTCGCAAGTTCCTTTATACTATTTGAGGGAGTTAGTATCATGTCATTTTTGGCTTCTGAGATGTCGATGTAGTTTTTTTCAGAGAGTGCGTGGGCCCACTCATTTATTGTCTTTATGTTGACCTTTAGGTTTGATGCTGCTTCTTTTGCCGTTATTCTCTTCTGTTCTATAACTAGTTTAAGGAGAGTCTTGGGGGTTCTCTCAGGTTGCCCGAATAGTTCCTCGATGACGTCTGCCATATGGGAATATATTGTCCCCTGCTTTTTTAATACGTTTTACTGTCTATTTCACTGTTTTGCACTCTAGCTTTAGAAGTGACAGCTCCTTGTCCCCGAGGGTGTGGGGGTTAAGCGGCATAACAAGGACGGACTCGCTTGTGCTTATCCTGTCCCGTAGCTGTTGTATCAGCTTTAGAATCGAGCCAAATTTGTTGTTTGCTATCAGGTATTCAACGCCATCAAGTAGTATCGCGGATTTTTTGTTTTTGTCAATGAATTTCCCAACGAGTATGCTAAGGTCCTGTATGCCTGATACGGTCTCCACACTTTCCGTACTACCTACTGAACTTAGCCATATCACTCTTGTAGATTCTAATCCGTTCTTTTTCATTACCTTTTTTGGGTTGAGCCTTGTTATCACAAGTCCTTTTGCGCCATCAGATATGCGGTTAGTGATGATCTCAAATCCGCGACTTGGTGCCTCCTCAAAAACAAGGTATGTCCCGCCATCTTTCACCATGGTTTCATCTTGTTGTGATTGTTCATATTCTTGTGTTGTTTCCTCTACGGCATCTACTACTTTTTCTGTTTCGGCTTTCCCCTCATTTTTTATCATCGATTTTTTGTAATATCCCCTGACTTTTTCCTTTACCTTTTCTGTCGGCTTTACTGTTGGGTCTGGTGTGTGGGTGCTTTCGATGTCGACGAGTTTTTTGGCTAGAAGTATATCCAGCCATTTTTCTATCCTCTGTTTTTTCACCCCTATTATCTGGGCTGCCTCAGATACCTTTATGCTTTCCGTGAATACGACAAGTTTCAGGAGTGTCTTGGCTGATTTGGGGGTTTTGTTGACCTCCTCCATGAAGCCTTTCAGCTCGTCGAGGTTGCGTCTTCTGGTCATCTCCCGCTCTTGGATAGTGTCCCAGACCCGTGTGTCCTCCTCTTCTGAATCCATATGTTTTTTACCTGTTATATCCTTTTGTAGTCGTTTTTAATTACCTTTCTTATTTCTTCGGCTTTTTTATCGCCTATTCCATCGATTTCCATGAGTTTTTTCTCTGTCGCCAGCATAATGTTTTCGACGTTTTTGAATTTTTTGAGCATCCTGTCTGCAAGAACAGCTGACACATTTGGTAGGGACTCAACCACGAATCTTTGGCGCTCAGACAATAATTCTGGTTTTTTCTCGCCTCTTAGCCCGACTAAATGGTTTTTTTCGAGCTGCTCCCGTTTTGCGATTGAGATGAGCATCTGGGCGGTGTCTGATTCATCTTCTGTGGGTATTATCCTCACGTTGAAGTCGCAGGATATGGATGATAATACGCCCCGTATAGCGTTTGGGTGTATGTTTCTGACGCCATATAGGCTTTCTATTCCCTCTATTATGAGTATCGGAACCTTGAAGTTCCTGTCCATCTCTATCATCTGTTTCATGAGCCTTTTGTCTATTATGGATTGTAGAAAGTCCTCAACAGTCTTTCTCTCAACGCATACCCTGTCTGACAGCAGGTAGTCGCCGACTGGAAGTTGCGTCAGTTCTATTTCGCAATTATCACGAAGTATCGAAAGTATTGTGCTGTTTCTTTCCCTGTTGTCTATGAAGACTTTTATTTTGTCGCTTGGTTCTGAGTCGTATGATAGTATGCTCTGCTGGTTGGTTTTGTCATCTTCGGCTGTGAAGCTGTCTTTGCCGTCTTTTTTCATCTGTGAGACAATGTTTTCCATCTTCTTCTGTTTGTGGTATGCGCTCCAGTAGTATCCTTCGTCGCGCGTTCCTCTTGCCATTAGCACGTAGACTTTGCCAGCGGCTTGTCTTCCGGTTCTTCCGCGCCTTTGTATTGTTCTTATCTCGGATGGGACTGGTTCGTAGAATATTACTGCATCAACCTCTGGTATATCAAGGCCTTCCTCGGCAACCGATGTTGCAACGAGTGCCTCGTATTTCCCGTCTGCGAAGTCGTCGAGGACTTTTATCTGTTTTTTCTGAGTCATCCCCTCATTGATGCCTTTTCTCATCTGCCCTATGAATTCGTGCGCTGTTATCCCTGCTTCTTTGAGTTTTTGCGTTATCTTGTCTACTGAGTCCCTGTATTGGGTGAACACCAGCACTTTTCCACCGCGGTGTTTTCCCACTATTTTTGTGACCTCAGCCATTTTGGGGTGTTCTACCCCGTCATTTCTCATCTTTTTGGTAGCGTCTATTGCAGATGTCATGTTTGGGTTAGCCATTAGTTTTCTGACTGCCTTGCTTTTTTGTAGTCTGAGTCTTGTGAAGTATTCGTCTAGTGCGTGTATGCTTTGGGTCTCAGCAAGCTCTATCGCGTGCCCGACCTTTATTGCTGCTGCGACTGTGGATGCCGCTGAATATGCGCTTATGTCGCCGGATGTTATCCTTTTTCTTATGTTGTGTTGCGCATCAAGAAGTACGGTTTTTGTAGCAGCCATTAAGTCCGCGCTTGCTATGCAGTCCTGGTTTTTCAGCTCACTCAGTTCCTTTTTCAGAACCTCCTGCAGGCTGTCTTGCAGCTTTTTGAATTGGGGCGGTAAATTTACCCGCACCCAGTTTATGTCCACGTTCTGCACGTATTCTTTTACGTCTTCGTCTTTTTCAGTCTTTGCTTCGATGTATTTTATACTGAGGTTTTTGCATATTTCGTCGACTTTCTCTTTTTGCGAGCTTGGGCTTGCGGTAAGTCCTAGTGTCATCGGGTCTTTGCCTTTTTTCATGTATTCTTTCGCTATCTGGACGTAGCTGTAGTCGCCGACTGCTCTGTGGGCTTCGTCGAATATGATTAGTGAGACGTCTGCGAGGTCTACCCCCCTTATGATGTCGTTTTCTATTGTCTGGGGTGTTGCGAATATTATGCTTGACGAGTTCCATAGTGTGCGCCTGCTTTCAGGCGGCTCAGATCCTGTTAGAACGCATGTGTCTTCTGTTGTGAGGAATTTGGCGAAGCTTCTTTTGTGTTGCACGACAAGCGGTTTGGTTGGGGCAAGAAACACCACCTTTGAGTTTGGGTTTCTCCTTAGTCTGTGGGCTGCGACCATCGCAGCTATCACGGTCTTTCCGAGTCCTGTCGGCAGCACGACCAGTGTGTTTTCCTCGACAGCCCTTGATATTACGGCCTCCTGGTATTTTCTGAGAACTAGGGAGTCTTTTCTGACGAGCGGGTGTTCCACGGGCATAGTTTATTATACTGGTTTTTATGGCAGATATATGCTGGAGCCTGTGTGATGGAAAAGTTTTTTTTCAGTAGCTGCCGAGGTATTTGAAGCTTGTTGTCCGCTCCCTTATCCTGGCGTGTAGGGTGTCTTTCTGATTGTCGTTCATGTCGTTGTTTTGGTAGTCGACGTAGAATATGTATTCTCCTAGTTTTTTCCTTGATGGCCGCGACTCTATCTTGGTCATGTTTATGTTGTTGTCTGCGAACTGTTTCACTATCGCGTAAAGTGCACCTGGCTCGTCTTTGACTGCGAATATTATGGATGACTTGCGTCCGCTCACCTCTTTTTTGGATATCGCAATGAAACGCGTCTGGCTGTCCTCATCCTGTACGTCCTCATCAAGTATGTTGAGCCCGTATCTTAGTCCTGTCTCATTAAGTCCGACTGCTGCGACATCATCTCTTTCGCTTGCCTGCCTTAATGCTTCTGACGTGCTTGATGTTGCCTGCGTCTTGGCGGCTGGGTAGTTCTTTTTTATGTATCTTCTGCATTGGGCGAGGGCGTGGCTGTGGCTCATTATCAGTTTAATTGCTTCTTTTTCTACGCCTTCTTTTGCCATAAGGCACAGGCTTATGTCAAGTATTGTTTCGCCGTTGATTTTGACGTCGTAGTTCATGAGCCCCTCAAGTGATGGCCCTACTGAGCCTTCAAGTGAGTTTTCCACGGCAACCACTCCGAATCCGTTCTCTTCTGTGACGTATTCGAACACGTCCTCGACGGACTCCATGTATTTTGGCTCATGCTTTGGGTATAGTGTCTTCGCAGCCTTTTCAGTGAATGTCCCGGCTGGGCCCAACACCGCTACTTCATGCTTCATTCTCTCTGCAGTATGATATTATGTCTTGAAATATTTTTTTGACGAATTTTTTGTTGAGTCTGGTTTTGCCCATGAGGTTTCTGACAATCTCATCCTCCCGTTTCGGGTCTGTTATTTCAAGTCCTTTCTTTTTTTTGACTGTCCCTATTTTTTTGGCCAGCTCGACGCGCTCCTCGATGAGGGCGAGTATTCTTGCGTCGACGCCGTCAATTTTCTCTCTTAACTGTTCAATCGCCACTTGAATCACCGATTCACTTTTTTTTGCCCCATTCGCCGACTAGGTCGTCGTCTTTTCCGCTTATTGTCGTCGTCGTTGTCTGCCTTATTGTTTCTGCGGGCTGCCTAATATACTCTCGCTCTTCTGTGTCGACTTTGCCCGCATTATATATCTGGTTTGGGCATAATTAATATGCGTTGCCTGATTTTGGGGAGATTCCAGCCATTGCATCTTGGACACCTTAAGATGATGGAATATGTGGCATCAAGGTCAAAATATCTAGTGGTTGGTATCGGCAGCTGCAATAGGCAGGGGACGCAAGACAATCCTTTTTCTGCGCAGGAGCGTGAGCAGATGATTAAGGAGTCGCTTGAGTTGCCTGTTCCTTATGAGCTTAAGAGGATACCTGATTTTGACGATAGTCTGAAGTGGATATCTTGGATACGTGAAAACATACATTTTGACGTGTTTGCATCAAACAGTGCGGTTGAAAAAAAAATATTTGAGGATGCGGGTTTCAAGGCGACTGACATACCCTTCTATGATAGGGAGAAGTATTCTTCCACGCAAATCAGGGAGCGCATAATATCCGGGGGTGACTGGCAGAGCCTTCTTCCAGCCGGTACGATACGGGTCATGTCAGAGATTGGTGGTGTGGATAGGATACGGGAGCTCGCCAAGCAGTGAGCATTTTTCCTAAGCTCTTGCGAAACCTCTTTTTTAATGTAATGCTATTTCTCGACTACGGGAAAAATATAATGGTTTCGGGGGGGATTTAATAAAATCGTCTGCGGCGCTGTACGCCACAGGCACCCCCGTCAATCCCGCAATACTAGTAGACGAAACCGAGCGCGTCATCTATCCTCTGCAGCTCTATGCCTGTTGTGCGCGTTCCCGTCAGGTACCCGTTGGAGTTTGATATCAGGCCTGATTTCACAAATGGTATTCCGCAGTTGACTGTCCCTATCATCCCTGCGACGCCGAGCGCGTCTTTTATCGCATCAATTTGTTTTTCTGCGTCTGGGTGGGCTATGAATCCCTTGTTTGTCGCGGTAATGTATGCGCCAACCTCGATGTGTCCTCCTATCTCCATTGAGACTACTGGGACTTTGAGGATTTCCTCTATTTTTTTGTAGTTTGTTATCGAGCTTGATACTATTGCGCCCTTGTCGTTTGCGCATATCATGTTCCCAAGAGCTGTGTGTTTGTCTTCAAACATTTCTACGACCGCGCCGCAGTCCTTTGTGAGGTTTCGTATGTGTGCGAGCTCTGTGTCTGATGTGAAGTACGGCATTATTATGCCATTTGAGTTTCCTGTGCAGAACATTCCAACAAGGTTTGTGCCGTAGACCTTCGATCTTATGGTGGGCACGTCCAAAACATCTGTTTGCGGGAATCCTGCCGAGAGTATGGCGTACGCGTCTGTTGCAAAGCCTAGAAGGCCCACGAAGTTCTCGCCGTCGACGGCGACTTGGTCAACTCTCATCTTATCTTATGTAGTTTGTGTCTTGAGGGTTTTCTTTGTTGTTTAGGCTGACGTGCGGCATCGGTATCGGCGCTGGAAGCTTCAGGTCTCTTGCGAGTATTGATGCTTCTACGACGCAGTTTGAGAGTATGTTGTTGTGGACTTTTTCGGCCATCTCTTTGGGTAGGTTGCTTTTATCGCTTTTTTCCCATTCCCTGATGGCGTCATCAAGCTCGTTTGCTGTGCCCTCTATTATTAAATCTCCTTCTATCCTGACTTGGCCGACGTTTGGTTCGTAGTTTGAGCTGAATACGAAGCTAATGTTAAGTTTTTCGCCATCTTTTGTGACTGCTGTTATTGTGCTGTTGTTGTTTATGTTAACCTGTGCTTTCGTGCTAGAAAGTCTTCTTGCGTCAAGGGTCCTGAAAGCTATGTTGAAATTCATCGTCATCTTATAATAGTTGGATAATAAATACTTCTGGTGCATAAAAATGCTTGTAGTAGCCACTGGAGTCTTTGAAATACTCCATCCAGGACATCTGAGGTACCTTGAGCGGTCAAAGGAGCTTGGTGATCGGCTTTTGGTGGTTGTCGCACGGGATGAGACTGCGGTTGCGAGAAAGCGCCGGCCAGTCATATCTGAGTCCCAGCGCATGCACATGGTATCCTCTCTTAAGCCGGTTGATGAGGCGGTTTTGGGCGACGTCGGCGACATCTACGAGACAATTGTGGCGCTAAAACCAGACATATTGA
>CAYXON010000002.1:8580-16459 GCA_964467145.1 uncultured archaeon
CGACCAGGATTTTGGCGAGTCTGAGGTGCAGGCTGAGCTCGCAAGAAGGGGGCTTTCCACTAAGGTTGTGAGAATATCAGACTACTGGCGGTCCGGGCTTCACAGCACGAAGATAATAGTGGATCTAATAAAAAAACAATGAACCCGTTGGATTATCTGCTTGCCCGAAGAAGGCTTAATGCTTTGCTGATATTCTCCTGGGCTGTCCTAATATTCACTGGTTCTTCGATTCCTGAGGTGGATGTTCCCCCTGCGGTAATTCCTTTGTCTTCGTTACTTCACCTAATCGAGTATGCGATACTCGCGGCATTGCTTATACCTTATGTCCTTGTTTTGCCTCATCCAATCTTTTTCGTAGTTGTTCTGTCGACGTTGTATGGTATTTTTGATGAGTTCCACCAGATTTTCGTCCCTGGCAGGAATTTTTCTTATCAGGACATGCTCGTCGATTTTATGGGTTCTTTCGCAGGAGCATACCTATCAAAAAGACTTATTGGCTGTGTTGGTTTCTGCATAGGGGTCGCGAAATCTGGCGCTGAATCAGCAAGGAGAAAACTAATTGAGTCTGGGGGCATAGACACTTCCCGCTCTGTTGAGCGGGTCGGTGATTGCGTTTTTTTCCCAGTTCTTTCAGGCAAGAAATACTCGTTCGGGGAGTTGGTTTTGCGAAGGATTCATACAAAGAGTGTTCGCCCTCACTCGCTGAGGCAGGCTCTTAAGGGAATACTTACTGTAGATGAACTCGAGCATGTGCCGTCATCTTTCACAATAATCGGCGACATCGCAGTCATTGAGCTTGACAGCGTGTTACTTCCTAAGAAGAACATGGTGGCTGAGGCGCTTCTTGAGACTTTCCATAATATTGGGGTTGTGGCTTTGAAAACCGATCAAGTCAGCGGCGAGTATAGGGTACCTGATGTTGAGGTCATAGGTGGTGAGCAGCGCACTCACACGGTCCATAAGGAGAATGGCTGCTCACTAGCGCTTGACATAGCAACTGCGTATTTCAACCCGCGCACAAGCACTGAGCGGATGCGGGTCACATCTCAGATGCTTGAGGGGGAACGTGTTCTTGTGCTTTTCGCAGGAGTCGGACCATACGCTATCTTGGCTGCGAAAAAACTAGCTGTGAGTGTGACTGCTGTGGAGCTTAATCCAGAGGCTGTCAAGTACATGCGCGAGAACGTCCTAAAAAACAAGGTTGATGTTGAGGTGATTGAGGGGGACGTGAGGGATGTCATCCCAGGTATTGGTTCTTTTGACAGGATAATAATGCCTTTGCCAAAACTAGCAGCCTCTTTTCTTGACGTCGTTGTTCCTGCGTTGAAAAAAGGCGGTATGATACACTATTACTGCTTTGCCCACGACGGTAAAGAGGCTGAAGACGGACTAGCATCACAGATGTTAAAACTCGGCGAGGCCCCGACTATAGTACGAACTGTGGAGTGCGGGGCGTACAGCCCGTGCATGAACAAGTACTGCATAGATTTTAGAGTTGGTTAATCATCTGCTGAATTCGTCTCTGAGGAGGTCTATCCTGTAGCTGATGTATTTGTCATCTTTTGCGTAGTCTGCGTCAAGTATCCAGTAGGCTAGTGTGTCGCAGAAGGTCTCCCTTGGCGCTCCAAGGGCGGAATATAACGTTGGAAAACCTGGCGGTCGATTGTATCCTTTTTTTGCCCCCTCTAGTGAGAATTCTGTGTTGTCTTCCACTGACCTGTTGAGTCCATACCAGTTTCTCAGAAAGTATGGGTCGCCTTCTTGTGGTTCCCAGTATTTTGAAGCCATCGCATTCATGTATCTTCTGAAAAGAATTATGTGTCCTACTTCGTGTGAGAGGTACCATCTGAAGTCGTTGTTTCTCCCCTCTTCACCCTTTGGCACCATCCCGTGTTGTTGTTGCCAAGCCCATCTTGCGTTGAGGTGTTTTCTTGGTGCGATGTCTATTGTGCCGTCCATGTTTGCATTTCCCCTTAGCGGGTAGCCCCTTAACTCTTCCGGTAGTTGGTCGTCACTACATGCTGAGTAGCATGTTACCTGGCTGCTGCCTGTGTTTGTGCGATTAATTTTTCTGATCTTTATCCCTAGCCGGCCCACGTCAATTCCCCTCTCCTTAAACCTTCTTATTACCTCGTCTATGTCTGCTTTCTCCTCCTCTGTGAAGGCGCTTAGAAATCCTACTGGGTATCTAACATCTTCTTTTGGCATTGGCGGGTTTTGTTGTTGTTTCTCTGCCTGTTCAGTCCTTGCTTTTTCCGCCCTCTCACGCGCATGGTTTGATGCTATCATGAGTCCGGCGCCAAGTCCTACTGTTACCGCTAGCAGGGTGCATCCCACAATGTGTGTTCTTCTGCTGTGTGCGCCTTCTTTTATCTGTGGCATCTCGTCGCGGATTTCCTCTCCCGTTATCGGGGACCTTATCGCGTTTTCTGGGGTTTTTGTCCTCATGTGTTAGTTTTTTCCCATTATAAGAAGAAAAGCGTTTGTTGTGGCGTTTTTTATATGTCTGCCTCATATTCTTGTGATGTCTTTAGAGGTTGGCTACATATCCAAATCAGAGGTTTCGCCCGGGGTTTTCACATTTCGTTTTAGTCGTCCTGCCGGGTTTTCTTTTGTTGCTGGGCAGTTTTTCAAGCTGACACTGGGTGATGCGTCAAAGTATTTCTCATTTTCAAGCCCTGTAACGGATAATGGATTTTTAGAGTTCACGACCAGGATGTCTGGGTCGGACTTCAAGAAGCGTTTGGATGGTTTGAGGACTGGGAATAATGTTTTGTTTGACGGTCCAATGGGTTCTCTGAAGTACTCTTCATCTGATGGCGGGGCTGTTTTTCTCGCAGGCGGTATTGGCATAACCCCTTTTTTTAGCATACTGTCGACACTTCGCAGTCTTGGGGAAAAAATTGATGTCGTCTTAGTCTACGGCAGCAGAAGCTATGAGGATATTATTTTTAGGCAGGAGCTTGAGGCTATTGAAGGGTCTGGAGTGGGTCTTAGGGTCGTTCACGTGTTATCAAATCCGTCTGGCGGGGATGTCGGGTGCAGGGGCGGTTTCATAACTGCTGGGCTTTTGTCCGAGGAGATTTCCGACTATTCTGAACGGAAGTTTTACGTGTGCGGTCCTCCGAAGATGGTGGAGTCAATGAGGGTTGTTCTTTCAGAGCTTGGGGTATCAGTTGATGAAGTCGTCTTTGAGTCTTTCACAGGTTATTGAGTTATCTTTCCCCTAAGGTCATAGTATGTCGCAGTCTTGACCTCCACATCTGACCACTCCCCTAGGGCCCCGCCTTTGACGATTATCGGCTTGTACCCGGAGTTTCTCATTGTTTTTGTGCCGTCTGGGTTAATCTTTGAGGTGAGTGCTTTGCCGCGCCAACCCACCCATTTTTTGTTTTTTTCCGCGCCTATTTTTTGGAATACCTCATCCATCATTCTTGAGCGTCTTTTTGTCTCTCTCCCATGGTGTTGTTTTAGTTTTGTTGCGGGGGTTGCGGGTCTTGCCCAGTATCTTGTCATATTCAGTATGTCTGGTTTTATCCTATTCATGAGCTTTATCGTGTTTTGGAATGCGCACTCGTCTTCTGTTGGATATCCGACTATTACGTCGGTTGATATGGTTGCCTTTATCTTTTCGAATTCTTTCACGACCTGTTGGAACTCTTTGGTGTCGTATCCTCTGTTCATGTCCTTTAGCACTTGGTCGTCTCCGCTTTGCACTGGCAGGTGTGCGAACTTGTATATCCGCTCGTGTTTGAATGACTGTACTAGTTCGTCGACTATGTTTAGTGCATGGTCTGGGTTCATCATCCCAACCCGCACCATATAGTCTCCCGGGATGTCTGCAACGGTTTCGAGTAGTCTGGCAAGGTTTGTGCCTTTGTCAAGGCCGTATGCTCCGTTGTCCTGGGATGTCAGCCATATCTCCTTGGCGCCGTCATCTAGATGTCTTTTTATTTTTGAGATTATGTTCTTCTGCGGATATGATTTGAGGTTTCCGCGGGCGTGTTTTGTCTGGCAATAGCTGCATGAGCCCAGGCAACCCGCCGATATTGGGATTATGCCTATGACATTGTTTTCGCTGACGCAGGGCAGGGTTGTTTTGTCTCCGTCTTCTGAGATGTTGAGGTATCTTTTACCTGAGATTGCGGCTTTTACTGCTTCTGCGACGTCTTTTGTGTTTGTGCCTATGAATGAAAACCTCGGGAATTCGTCTGTTATGGCCTTTCTTGCGGCTGGTATGCAGCCTGCAACGACCACTGTTTTGCCTGTTTTTTCGAGTTCTCTCAGTTTTCGTAGTATCTTGTTTTCTGTTGGGGTTTTGACTGTGCAGGTGTTGACGACGACTGCGTCTTCGCAGTCAAGCCCTTCTTCGGCGAGCACCCCTTTTATGGTTTCTGAGTCTGCTTGGTTGAGGCTGCAGCCGTAGGTGATTATCTTCACAGCTTATATTAACGCGCTACGGTTTTTTAAACATGCGGTGGGTGGTTTTGGCGGTAGTCCTTTTGTCTGGGTGCCTTACCAGTGAGGTTGTGGTTGAAAAGTATGTTTGTCCTGACGCGTGGTTGGTTGATGATTTCGCAGATTGTGCCGGACACGGTCTTGAGTGTCCGAAGGCTAATTGCCCCACTTTTTTGCAGCAGACGACAACGACATGCACCATCTGCGACAAATCCGTTCAGGACAACATCATACTATATAATATATCTGCTTCTGTTGACGAGTGCGCGCTTCTTGGGTGCCCGCCTGGTTCCATTCTTGTGGCGAGCGCAGGCAGCGACATCTATCACGTGTGCGGGTGCAGGTACGCGAAATCAATATCGCATCAGAACATAGTGTGTTATTCTAGTGCGGCTGACGCATTGTTGGATCATAAGCGCCCGCACGACTGCGTCTAATCAAATGGTGTTCCAAGTCTTTCAGCCCTTGTTTTTCTGGCGTTTCTTGCTGCTATGAAGACTCTTATGTCCTCCCACATCTTCTCAATGCCTGAGGCGTATACTGCTTCGTTGTCTATTTCAGAACCTGCTGTGTCCGCTATTTCGCCTGCACTCATTATTTGGCCGTGGTATGTCTGCATGGCCTCAACGAGTGCTTTCTCAGCCGGGGTCTTCGGTAGCTTTGCCAGAAAATCTTTGGTGTTTAGTGCGGCATGTTTTATCTGGTCGTGTGTGGTTGCCTCAAGCGCGGTTGGTGTGTCTACAGTCTTGAGATTGGCTGCGCGTGCCATGTTGGCTGATAATCTTGAAAGCACATAGGATACTCCCAGGTCTTCCATTTTTCGCCTGACATATGCTGTCGCATCAGCGTCTGCACGGGGGTAGTTTTGGGCTATGAATTGTCCGACTTGTGCGAAGTTGTTTGGCTCGACTGTGAGCGCCGGTATCTCAACTGTCAAGCCTCGGTCATATACTTGTTTTGCTCTCATAGGGGCTGGAATGTCAGATGCTCTGACAACTGTCGGAATGTTTGCAAGTCCACCAACGCCTTTTTGCACTCCTGCTGTTGTAGTCTTTAGTCTTGCGGCTTGAGATGACGCTATTCTTCTGGCGTGTATTGTTGTGATGTCCTCCCAGACGCCCTCGAGTATCTCGGCACTCCTTCTTGCGGCTGTGGTGTCTCCGCTGTGCTCGTCAACTGATATCTCCCCAAGTTGCGTGGACCAATATCTGCCCATTTCATCAATCCATCTGTGCTCTACTGGGGTTGTGCCGTATGTTTTGAGAAAGTCGAATGTTCCGGCGACAGAGTACTGTATCATCTCCGCCTGGCTGCCCAATAGGTTTCTTCCCTCGCGTTTTTCAAGTCCTGCAAGGAGCGGCGAGTCCGGCTTTAGCTGCCTTAGTACTTCGTCGACCCCGAATCTGCTCATCTGTTGTTTTATCTGGCGCTCAGCATCAGCCCACTCAAGCGGGTAGTTATCCCTTATCTGGCGGGCCACTTCTGCCGTGTTTTTGGGGTTCCAGCATGGCTCAATAAGGTTTCGTCTTTGTCCGCCTGCCGGGATTATGGTCTCCACATTAGATACTGGGGGCTTTTAGGATTTAAGTAAAACGGGCGGCGTCATCCCCTTACTTGTTTCATGTGGGATATCCTGCGTTCAACGAGCGCTTTTGTGCCGATGTCTTTTCTGTGTGCGAGCTTTCCGCTTACGTATCCGATGCATTTTTGGGCTGTTTTTTCGGCTTCATCTATTGTGTCTTCGACGCCGACGACTGCTATGGCGCGGGAGCTTGAAGTCAGTATTTTACCCCCTTCTTCCCTGACTGATGCGTAGTATAGTCTGCCGCCTGCCTGAAGTATTTTAGCGTCGTCTATTTCGACTTCGACGTTGTTTAGCGGGTTGTCTGGGTACCCTTCTGGGACGAGGTATTTGCAGACTGTCGCCTTTTTCGCGAACCTTAGGTCGTCTGTCAGCTTTCCTGTTGCAATCTTTTCGCAAATCTCTGCCATGTCTGACTCAAGCACAGATAGTATGTTCATCGCTTCCGGGTCTCCGAGTCTGGCGTTGAATTCCACGACCTTGAGCCCGTCTTTTGTTGCCATGAACTGACCATACAGAAATCCCTTGTATGGCGTGCCTGTCTCTTTTTTGACTGCCTTTATTGTTTCGCGCATTATTTCTAGTCCGTCTTCGTAGTCTTTTTTGGTCAGGAACGGGAGTATGTATCCTGCGTCTGAGTAACTGCCCATGCCTCCGGTGTTCGGGCCTTTGTCCCCGTCGTATGCTCTTTTGTGGTCTTGCACAGTCGGTGTTCCGACGACGCGGTCTCCGTCAACGAATCCCTGCAGCGTGAATTCCTCACCGATTAGTCTCTCTTCGAGCACTACCTTCGGTATCTCCCCCATCTTGGTTGATAGTATTTCTCTGACGTATTCTTTGGCGCCGTCAGGTCCGAAGTGTTCGCCCATTATTTTGACGCCTTTTCCTGCTGTGAGGCCCGCAGGCTTTATGGCGAGGTCTTCCCCGAATTCGTCTATGAATGTGCATGCTTCATCTGCGTCCTCGAATATCCCGAACTCTGGCGTGCCTTTTATCTTGTGTTTTCGCATGAGCTCCCGCGCGAAGCTTTTGTCTGTTTCGAGTCTTGCCGCGGTTTTCCTGGGTCCTACACACATTATCCCGTCTTCTTCGAGTGCGTCAACGACGCCTGCCCCGAGCGGGGCCTCAGGGCCTACTACTGCGAGCTTGACATCCATTGACCTTGCGTACTCTGCGACGTCGGCTGGGTTGCATATGTTTCCGAGGCTGTAGTCTGTAGACATCTTTGATATTGCGGGGTTGTTTGCTTTCATGAACGCGTATAGTTCGCAGTCTTTGCTTGCTTTTAGCGCCTTCGCTATTGCGTGTTCTCTGGCCCCGTTTCCGACGACAAGTATTTTCATGCTACAGAAAAATGCATTTAATCAAATAAAAAGCTGAGTAATCCACTCAAGTATCAGGCCTAGGTCGCTTTGGTACCTCATCCTTTCTGCTGCCTGCCGCATCCTCTCCCGTTCTCCTTCGTCTTTGGCTACTGCGGCGCCTATTACCGCCGGCTCCCCGAGGGTCGTGGTGGTAGTCGTTGTGAGCTCGAAGATGAAATGGGGTGGTGCGACAAAGGTTGTCGGCATTGCCTGAGTGTTATCTGGTGTTTTTTCATCGGCTGTTTTTTGGGTGGTGTCATCGCCGGTTACTTCAATCAGTATCCTCTTTTGTGCGTATCCTTCGCCAGCGATTATTATGTTGTATGTCCCTTCATCGTTTAGTTTGAATTCTGCGTGTCCGCTGTCGTCTGGGTTAATCCTTATGAGGGGGTTTGTGTGTCCGTATTCTATGACGTCTACTCGCAGGTTTTTTAGTGGGATCTGGGTTTGCGCGTCTGTGAGGTCAAGCAATATC
>CAYXON010000003.1:0-16001 GCA_964467145.1 uncultured archaeon
AGGGTTTATCCGGGTTTTTTATTATTTATAGAGTGTTAAATCATGTCTTTACCATGGTTGTTTTTTGTTACATGCTCGCAAGCGTCTTTTTTGTCAGCGCCCTATCACTCATAGGCGTCGTAAGCCTTTCGATTGGACGCAGCAGACTTCAGTCGTTTCTCTCAGTCTTCATAGCGTTTGCGTCAGGGACTCTTTTGGCTGCCGCCATGACACACATGATACCAGAGGCATTAGATGGTGCTGGGGAGGGCATCATGTATTATGTGCTTTTAGGCGTTGTGTTTTTTTTCTTCATTGAAAAATTCATACACTGGCACCACTGCGGCAAGGAGGAGTGCCACATCAGGCCCGCAGCATACCTTAACCTCGTCGGTGACGGACTGCACAATTTCATAGATGGTGCGATAGTCGCCGCAGCATATCTCGTCGACGTGCCGACAGGCGTTGTCACGACATTCGCGATAGCATTACACGAGATACCTCAGGAGTTTGGGGATTTCTCGATTCTTCTGCATTCAGGTATGAGTACTAAAAAAGCGCTCACATATAATTTCATTTCAGCATCAACTGCTATTTTAGGGGCTTTAGTTGGTTACTCTTTTTTCACAAGCCTTCAGTCAGTGATACCCTATGCTGTGGCGGTCGCTGCAGGCGGTTTCATATACATCGCAACAGCAGACCTAATGCCTGAACTACACAGGGAAACCAGGGTTTCTAAAATGCTGATACAATCCTTTTCATTTGTGGCTGGAATACTGATAATAATGTTCTGCCTCGGTCTTGTCCCTGAATAGAACGGCAAAAATTATACAAGGCATAAAGATGTCTAGAGGATATAGGTCTGCTGTCTGAAAAATATAGATTACAAGGAAATTGATGTTCAGAGTTGATTAGAAACTAGACAATTTATATATTAGAAATAACTATTAATTAGGAATAGTTATCATTAGAGGTTTGGTTGTGGCTGAAAAAAGATCAACGATACAAAGGGCGAAGATACTGGAATACATCAGAGGCGTGAAAACACACCCCAACGCAGAAACAGTATACGCGCAAGTCAAAAAGGAAGTTCCAACAATATCGCTTTCCACAGTCTACAGAAACATCAACATCCTAGCAGACGATGGCCAAATAACAAGGCTTGAGGTCAACAACGAATCCCGCTTTGACGCAGACACGACATGCCACCAACACTGCATATGCACCAGCTGCGGACAGATAACAGACGTATTCCAAAATGACATATCAGAGTACGCGATGAAAAACATCAAAACAAAAAATTTCACACCGTCATGCGTCAAGATAATATACTACGGAGAATGCAAATGTGAAAAAAATGACAAAAACTGAAGAAAACCTGAAAACCGCGTTCGCGGGAGAAAGCCAGGCAAGGAACAAATACACGTACTTTGCGAAAGTAGCGAGAAACCAAGGATACCACTACATCGCAAAAGTATTTGAGGAAACTGCAGAAAACGAAAAACAACACGCAAAAGACGAGTTCAAAATGCTAAACGGGATAGGCGACACCAAAACCAACCTAAAAGATGCAATAGAGGGGGAACACTACGAGAACACACAGATGTACCCGACATTCGCAAAAGAAGCGGATGGAGAAGGCAACACAAAGGCCGCCAACCTATTCAGACAAATCGCAAAAGTGGAAAAAGAACACGAAAACAGATACAAAAAACTCCTCAAGATGGTCGAGGATGACACAGTCTACAAAAGAGACAAGCCAATAAAGTGGAAATGTAGCAAATGCGGATACATCCACGAGGGAACAACACCCCCAGAGGAATGCCCATCCTGCAAACACCCAAAAGAATACTACGAACCAGAGTGCATGTGCTTCTCAGACGACTGCGAATGTTGTTAAAAAGGTAAAAAAATGGGAGAAGAAGAAAAACAAAAATACAAGTGCAAAGTGTGCGCATATGTATATGACCCCGCAAAAGGAGATGAACTAGGCTCAATAGCCCCGAACACGCCATTTTCAAAAATACCTGAAACGTGGATATGTCCGGTTTGTGGAGTTGGAAAAGACCAGTTCGAGAAAACGGAGTAGGTAACTGGGAAGTAACCAGACAATTAAATAACAACCAAACAGAGGATAAAACAAAGAATAAAAAAAGAGGTGAATAAGATGAGCGACGAAAAAAACATAAGGGTATACTCCACGCCAACGTGCCCATACTGCACGATGCTGAAGAAATACCTAGACCAAAAAGGAGTTAAATACCAGAACATAGACGTTTCCAAAGACCATGAAGCCGCAAAACAGATGATTGCAAAAAGCGGACAGATGGGAGTGCCCCAGACCGAGATAAACGGTAAAATAATCGTCGGCTTCGACAAAGACGGCATAGACGCAGAACTAGCAAACAAAAAATAAAGAAAGACCATGGTTTGGGAGATACAAAAAGGTGTGAAGTCGGTTGGGGTGCAGGACTGGGACAGAAGACTGTTCGACGAGCTGATACCCCTGCCTGACGGCACAAGCTACAACGCATACGTAGTCCAGGGCACCGAAAAAACAGCCCTAATAGACACCGTAGACCCCCCATTCGCAAAAGAACTTTTAGAAAACCTAAAAACCGCAGGAGTCAAAACCCTGGACTACATAATCCCAAACCACGCAGAACAAGACCACTCAGGTTCAATACCAGAAGTCCTAAAGCAATACCCCAACGCAAAGGTCGTCACAAACGAAAAATGCAAGGAGATGCTCAAAGACCTCCTGCACATGCAGGAAGACAAATTCCAGACAGTAGCCGACGGACAGACACTAGAGCTCGGCGACAAAACGCTAAAGTTCATAATGGCGCCGTGGGTTCACTGGCCAGAAACAATGCTCACACTACTTGAAGAAGACAAGATACTCTTCAGCTGCGACCTATTCGGCTCGCACCTGGCAACATCCGACAACTACGCCAAAGACGACGAAAAAACACTTCAGTCAGCCAAGAGATACTACGCTGAGATAATGATGCCCTTCAGAAACCTCATAAAAGGCCACATGGAAAAGATAAAGACACTGTACAGCAACAAGGGAGCGACAAGCTACGGACCAATATACTACAAACCAGACATCATACTAAACGCATACAGACAGTGGATTTCCGACGAAGTCAAAAACGAGGTCGTAATACCGTATGTGTCAATGCACGGAAGCACCAAAACCATGGTCGACCACCTAGTAAACGCAATAGAAGAAAAAGGGATAACAGTCAAACCATACGACCTTGCAAAAACAGATATTGGAGAGCTTGCGATGGCGCTCGTTGACGCAGCCACAATAATAGTCGGAACACCCACAGTACTCGGCGGCCCACATCCATCGGCAGTTTACGCCGCATACCTGACAAACGCACTAAGACCCAAGACACGCTTCGCATCAGTAGTAGGCTCATACAGCTGGGGCGGAAGAACCGTAGAACAGATAAAACAGATGCTACCAAACCTCAAAATAGAGCTACTTGAACCAGTAATGGAAAAAGGACACCCAACACAGGAAACATACAAAAAAATCGACATACTCGCCCAGCAGATACTTAAAAAGCACCAGGAACATAACATCATACTCCAAAGGTGATGCAATGGATGAGAAACTAAAGCGCGAAATACAAGATTATATCGAAGGCCACAACCTTTGTACAATCGCAATAGCCGATGGAAGCACACCAAGCGCCCACACATTATATTACGTAAGCCACGGACTGCACATATACTTCGAATCAGACCCTGACTCACAGAAGATACACATACTAAAAGCCAACCCCAAGATATCGCTCACAATAGACGAGGACTACAGCGACTGGCGGAAAATCAAGGGCATACAACTATTCGGCAAAGCCAACATAACAGACAAAAAAAACGCCCCAGTGATACACAAAGCATTCGCTGAGAAATTCCCACACATAGACGAGTATGGAGGCATACCAGAACAGCACGTGTTCATAGAAGTAATACCAGAGAAGATAAACTTCCTGGACTTCACAAAAGGATTCGGCAGAAAACAAGTATACTACACAGACGAAAAGAAACCCATACTAAACTGGTGAAAAAATGGACGACAAAAAAATATGTGAACTAGTAGGCAAAGCCCTCGAACTCGAGGAGGAAGGCCGTGACTTCTACATGGAATGCTCAAAAAGAACTGCCGACGAAAACGCCAAAGAAATGTTCAAACAGCTCGCAGAAGACGAGATAAAACACTACAACAAGGTGGTCGAAATATTCAACGACTACCTCAAAAAAGGCAGATGCGAGGACGTAATCCCAAAAGAAGAGAGAACACCAAGCCAAGTATTTGAGGACAACATACCAGGCGGAAGACTAAACGACAAAACAGACACCCTCGACGCACTCAACATAGGCATAAGAGCCGAGGAAAACAGCATAATACTATACAAGAAACTCGAAAAAGAAACAGACAGAATGTCCCTAAAACCAGTATTTATCAGGTTCATAGAAGAAGAGACAAGACACAAATACATCCTCGAAAAAGAAGTCGAATACGTCACCGAAACCGGAGAATTCCACGACTTCAAGACAATAACAAGCTAGGCCCGGCAGTAAAAAGATGTGGGTGAAAGTTCTGAGATGAAATACGACACAGTAATAATAGGCGCAGGAATGGCTGGATTAACAGCCGCAGTATATGCCGCTAGAAAAAGGATGAAGTACGCGCTCATAGGCGCTGAATTCGGCGGAGAACTCCAGATAAGCGGCGAAATACTCAACTACCCAGGCATAGTAAAGACTACTGGCGCAGAACTCCAGAACACAATGATTGAGCAAGCCAAATACAACAACATTGAAGTAATCGAAGAAAAAGTCGGAAAAATTGAGGGTAAAGACAATAGCTTCATTGTGCACACAGACAAAAACAAGTATGAGACATCAACGGTAATAATAGCAACAGGCTCCAAACCCAAAAAACTAAACGTCCCCGGCGAGGACAAATACGCTAGAAAAGGCGTCACCTATTGCTCAATATGCGACGGACCGCTGTTTTACGGTCAAGACGTGGCAGTGATAGGAGGAGGCGATGCAGCCCTTGAGGCTGCGGACTTCATGAAAGACATAGCCTCAAAAATTTACCTAATCG
This sequence comes from uncultured archaeon, assembly GCA_964467145.1. Lineage (GTDB taxonomy): Archaea > Altiarchaeota > Altiarchaeia > IMC4 > SCGC-AAA252-I15 > JAHIYG01. The sequence continues at coordinate 5,114 of CAYXON010000003.1, forward strand.
TCAAAGACGAAGGGTTCACAGCCCACGAGTACCTGCAGGAGAACGTGAGAAACAACCCCAAAATAGAGGTGATATTCAACGCCAACACCAAAGAGATAACAGGCAAGGAGATGGTTAACAACCTCACATACGTACAGGACGGGGTCGAGAAAGAGATAATCGTCAAAGGCGTCGTAATCGAGGTTGGCAGAACCCCGAACACCGAAGCATTCAAGGGGTTCGTAGACCTTGACGAGCACAAACACATACTCATAAACTGCCGGACCGAAACAAGCGTGCCGGGAGTGTTTGCGGCAGGCGACTGCGCAAGCGGGCACGAGTACCAGTACGTCATAGCAGCAGGCCAGGGCTGCATGGCGTTGATAAAGGCGGCAAGATACCTGGCAAAAACAAAAAGGTGAAATGAGATGAACGTGAAGGAAAAGAACCAGGTTTACAAATGCGGAGTATGCGGAAACATCGTTGAAGTGCTCACAGTTGGCGGCGGAGAGCTCGTCTGCTGCAACCAACCCATGGAACTCTTATCAGAGAAGACACAAGATGCAGGAAACGAAAAGCACGTGCCAGTAATAGCGAAAACAGACAATGGATACAGGGTAAAGGTAGGTTCAATACCTCATCCGATGGAGGACAAACACTACATCAACTGGGTGGAGCTCATAGCAGACGGCATAGTCTACAGGAAAAACCTAAAACCAGGACAAACACCAGAGGCCGAGTTCTGCGTCAGCGAGGAAAAAGTCACAGCACGTGAGTACTGCAACCTCCACGGACTGTGGAAGTCAAAATAAATGCCCTCAACCGGGGGCGCATAGCCTCCGGACAAATATTTTTTAGACTATAGCGAGCGAACATGAGGATAATAGACGTTTCAACAACCATAGAGGATGGTATGAGGTTATACGAGGGCGACCCAGAGTTCAAGCTAAAAAAAATCAAAACAGTCACAGCAGACGGGACAGAGTTATCTGAAATCAGCATGTGCGCGCACGCGGGAACACACGTTGACGCGCCAGCCCACTACCTAAAAGGAGGACAAACAATAGATGAGATAGAACTTGGAAAACTGTCTGGAACGGCAATAGTTTGCGAAGTTGCGGACAAAGCAATAGATGCGGCAGAGCTAACAGAACATGAGATATTGGAGGGAGACATAGTCCTTTTCAAGACAGACCAGAACACTTATCTCAGCCAGTCCGGAGCAGACTACCTTGTTGCTAAAAAAATAAAAGCCTGCGGCATAGACTCACTATCAATAGAAGATCCATACACCAAAGGCGGAAAAACACACAAAAAACTGCTGTCAAAGGGGATTCTCATAATAGAAGGCTTAAACCTAAAAAACGTCAAATCTGGCAGATACAGTTTCCAGTGCCTGCCACTCAAGATAAAAGGGTGCGAGGCAGCGCCAGCAAGATGCATCCTCGTCGAGGACTAAATATGGGCAAGCTAGAGACAGACCTGAAAAAACTCAAGCAGAGTACGCTGAAAAAACAGGTTGACGCAAGGATGCGCGAGTTCTCTAAGATGCGAAAGTCGAATGAGAAGACACTCTTCAAGGAGATGTGCTTTTGCATAATGACCGCAAACTACAACGCTGAGCGAGCAATCGCCATACAGCAGGCAGTCGGAGACGGATTCATAACCCTGCCGCCGTCCCGACTTGCCCAAAAACTGAAAATACTCGGATACAGGTACCCGAACACCCGCGCAAAATACATCACAGAAGCCAGAAAACACATCAGAAAGATAAAGGATGTACTGAAGACGTTAGATAAAGAAGAGCGCAGGCAGTGGATAGTCAAAAACGTCAAAGGACTCGGTATGAAGGAGGCAAGCCACTTCCTCAGAAACATCGGATACACAGACTACGCGATAATAGACTTTCACATAATAGACGTCTTAGTCCAATATGGACTATTGAAAAAACCGAAGACACTAAACAAAGAAAGGTACCTGATGGTCGAACAGATACTGAGGGAGATCGGCGCCAAGACCAAAATGAACCTATCGGAACTAGACCTCTACATGTGGTACACAGAAACCGGAAAGATACTAAAGTAGGCTGAACGCCCACTCAAAGAATATTGGCAAAACCAGATAGATGATAATAAACGTCAAAAGAACATAAGTCCCCAAACTAACAAATACCAGCGTCTTCTGCCGTCTCACATCCGCTAAACTGCATGAGCCGCACCTCCTTCTGATTGTGAGATAAAGCGACACAAAAAGAAACACATTCCCCACAGATATGAAAAAAAACTTGTACTGAGGAATCCGCAAAGCTGCAGTCCAGCTTGACGCCCCAGCCCCAGCCAACAAAAGCGCTATCATAAGCGGCAGACTGCAACAACTTGAGGCTATTATCGAGGCCTTAAAAGCAGTCCAAACACCCTTAAAGTCCATTTTCACAGCTCCGTATCATTAAGTAATGTGACGCCGCCACTCGCTCCCGCAAGCTCAATTATCCGCTCAAGTCCCACCACATCAGGGTCATAGATGACGTAGCTTATGTCCTGGCCATAGCTGAGACTCTTGGACTTGACACCAGGCTGGTAAGATATTGTCTTGGCAATAGCTGGCACGCAGCTCGGGCAGAAATATTGTATGTCAAGGTCTGCTTTATGATAACCCATGCCCCTGAACCGGTCCAGGTACGGGTTAGAGTAGATTGTGGTGGAAGTAGTATAAGACGTGGTCGTTGAAGTCGTGGTTATGGAGGGGGTTGACTCACTCGCATTCAGTTCAGGCTCTATTAGAACGGGTAGAGTGGATGTGGTCAATGAAGTTGATGAACTCGTCGAAGTAGTCGATGAAGGGGTTTCATATGGTTTAACATAATCCTGCACCAGATACTCCGATGATTTATAGGACTCAAGTGCGAAAAAACTCGCTGACGCAATCAAAACCAGAGTTAACACATATGCGAAAAGCCGGTTCTCACTAACCTCCCCCCTGCTGTTGACCCGTCTAAGACTCATGAACAAACAATTACTAAGAGGGTATGATATTATTTATAGTGGGCAGTAACCTACAGGTTACCAAAAAAAAGAATGCCTCCCCAAGTCAATCTTCTTGGGGGGAAAGTTTAAGGGTGATGGAGACGTAAATCAAAACTAGAAACCCGTATCCCATCAACACATATTCGAGAGGCATTATGTTCTTGACAAGTATGATAAGACCCAAGATAAGCGATAACATACCAGTCACAAGCATCAAAGCCTCGACCATAGTCTTCAAGAAAGCCTTCTTCAGTGCGTAGCCAGTCTTTATGGCTTCGTCCCTAATCTCCTCGACTTTTTCGGAAGTCTCCTCCTTCAGCTCCTCAACCCTTTTTTCTACTTCATATCTTTGGGATAAGTACTTCGCGAGCAAGCCGCCAACTCCCTCCAAAACCTCAAGAGCGGAGCCTAGCGGCACGCCACCCAACAGAGAAGACTTCGGTTTCTTGGCTTTTTTGCCCTTATCTGCCATATTCACTTCTTGCGCAAGACAGACATCAGGAAAGCGCCAGCCACCGCGCTAACAGCTGCGGCTGCGACTGCGGCACCTGCTGGGTTCTTCCGTATCTCGGACTCTATCTTTTTCCTTGCGAATGCTGCGTCTTTTTTCGCAATCTTCTTGAACTTTTTGGACTCCTTCTTCCAGTCAGCACCAGACATCTTCACAGCCTTCTCGTAGTTGGCTATTATCTTAGCCTCCATGTCCGAGAGGGTCTTTTGAATTTTCTTCTTCTGCGCCGGAGCAATGCCAATGTTTAAAGCCTTCTTCTTGGCTTTTTTGACAATTTTTTTCTTTTTGACAGCCTTCTTTTTTGCGATTTTTTTAGCCATTTTAAATCTTAGATATTAATTTTGAAAAGGTAAAGAACAATAATGCTGGTGTTTTCACCAGCATTATTATCCATAGTTCAGTTTATTTCTTCTTCTTTTTCTTCGCAGCTTTTTTCTTAGCCTTCTTCTTGACGGCTTTCTTCTTAACTGCTTTCTTCTTAACTGCTTTCTTCTTAACTGCTTTCTTCTTAACTACTTTCTTCTTTGTTTTCTTCTTCACTGCTTTCTTCTTTTTTGCAACCATTCGCTTCACCTCCTTTAATTAGAAATAATATTGTTATTAATTACAAATAATCTTTTATAAGCTAGTGTTTTTTCAGTTGAAGGAGTATTTCCACTTCCATTTCGTGTTATTGAAGACTGATTTCAGAAAAACACCCAATGTTTCTCCTTTTTTCATCGTGACTCGCGTCTTGTTTGGCAAAAATATTTGCTTCCAGTGAGTGAGCGGTTTGCGCGGGTCGGTAGAAATTGTAGTGGTGTCTGAAAGTTTTGCCTCAAAATACATGACGCACCCATGGAACTCGCAATCGCAGCTCATCTTGAACGCGTAGTCAAAGTTCAGTCGCGTATTTTCTTTGCCTTTGAGGTCTATTGTGAAGGCCTTCACAGGTTCTGAGAGGAGTTTTGAGCCGGTCATGTCGCAGTTTCTTATGGCGTCTGAGACTTCCTCGACGGCTGAGTAGTCTATGCCGTATCTTTTCTTCCAGAATCCTATGCCTGCTCGCTCAGACTGTACGGGAACAACGAAAACGTCTATTTTCTCAGGTATGAGGGTTCCAGAGGGTTTCAGGTGTTTTAACGCGTTTGCCACCTTCTGCATAATGCCCTCATCGGTTATGTATAGTCCGATTAGCTCGCATATTAGGCAGTCGACTGGATCGATTTTCAAATCCCGTATGTCGGAGCGTATGAACTTGACGTTGGTGATTGCTGTTTTCTCTGCGGCCTTTTTCGCAACTTCTATTATGTTTGCCGAGTCTACGCCAACAACTTCTGTGGCTCCGGCTTTGGCTGCGAGGAGGGCGAGTATTCCGGTGCCTGTTCCAACATCAAGCACCCTGTCGCCAGGTTTTACTTTTTCGCGTATCGCCTTCTCAAATGCATTGACCCTGACTTCATCTTCGAGCATCGTCTGGTGGACCTCGAGCTTGGACCAGGTGTATTGGTAGGCTGTGTCTGCGAAGAAGTAACCAGCCATTAGCTCGTCAAAGATTAGTGTGGCGTCGCTTGCGCGCATTATTAGGTCCCGCCAGAATATCCTTGCCGCGCCGATTATATTTTTGGGATGCATCAGTTTCCACCCAGGTTATATACCCTTGCCCGCCATTCTTAATATAGTATTCACATAATAGTGAGTAAGATGGCCAAGCTCTGGGGCGGCAGGTTCAAAAAGGATTTCACATCTGGTGTCGAGGATTTTCTGCAGTCGGTTGAAGTAGATGAGCGAATGGTTTTAGAAGACATCTGGGGCAGTGAGGCGCACGCGATAATGCTCGCAAGATGCAACATCATATCTGGCAAGGATCTCAAGAAGATATTGTACTGGCTTGAGAGGGCGCGAAAAGACCATGCCTCGGGAAAGCTGATACTCAGGAAAAAAGACGAGGACGTCCACATGAACGTGGAAAAATACGTCATAAGCGGCGCTGGCCCTGAATATGGCGGCAAACTCCACACTGCAAGGAGCAGAAACGACCAGGTAATAGTTGATTCTAAACTGCACATAAGGGTGCGTCTAATGGATGTCGAGGATAAGGTGATTGGTCTTCAGAAGGCGTTCATGGAGCTTGCACAAAAGAACATTGACACACCTGCGCCGGGGTACACCCACACCCAGGATGCTCAGCCGATAACTCTCGGGTTTTGGGCTTCAGCATACGTTAGCATGCTTTCAAGAGACATTAGAAGGCTTAGAAACGCCTATGACGTCGTGGATTCAAACCCGTTAGGGGCTTGCGCTGTGGCTGGTACGAGCTTTAAAACAGACAGACGCATCACGACAAAACTCCTGGGTTTTTCAAAGGTTCACAGGCACGCACTTGATGTTGTTAGCAGCCGCGACTGGGTTGCGGAGTCTCTTTGCACTCTGACTATACTCGCAAGCAACCTCAGCAAACTAGCAGAGGAGCTAGTATTGTGGAGTACGTACGAGTTCGGTGTTATAGAGCTTGACGACAGCTACTCCTCGGGCTCGTCAATTATGCCACAGAAGAAGAATCCGTGCGTTGCGGAGCTGATAAGGGGCCGCACAGGCAGAGTATATGGTTGTCTCATGCAGCTTCTCACGACGATGAAGGGTCTGCCAATGGGCTACAACCGCGACCTGCAGGAAGACAAGCCCCCGCTTTGGGCCGCACTTGACGATGTCGGGGCAGCGCTTGATTTGTCGGCTGGGATGATAAGCACTATGAAGGTCAGAAAGGATAGACTTCTTGAGTTGTCTGGTGCGAACTTCTCAACTGCGACTGAGCTCGCAAACCATCTTGTTAGGGAGCAGGGCATGAGCTTTAGGAAGAGTCATGAGATAGTTGGCGAACTTGTAGGGGAGCTTTCACGGAATGGGTTGACGTTCATGGACTTTGACGCAGTTGATGCAGCACTCAAAAAACAGGGTGTCAAAGTCGAAAGAGCAGATATGAAGTCGATATTCGACCCCGCAGAGAACATAAGAACGTACAAGAGCATGGGAAGCGCATCACCGAAGGAGGTCGCGTCTATGCTTTCAGAATCCAGAAAACAAATGGCAAAAGACATGAAAAGCTTGGACTCAAGGAGGAAGAGTATAGAAAATGCAAAGAGTCTCACAGAGGACGTTGTTTTGAAGGTGCTTTCAGGTGCTGACGTTCAAAAGATTAGGTTAGGTTAGAAGATGGCGAAAAAGGTTGTATTGGCTTATTCAGGAGGGCTTGACACAAGCGTTATACTCAAGTGGTTGATCGACAGAGGATATGATGTTGTGGCGTATGTCGCAGACCTTGGGCAAGGCGACGACTACGATAAAGTCAGAGACAAAGCACTGAAGGTTGGCGCGAAGAAGGTGTATGTTGAAGACCTTAGGCGCGAGTTCGTCAGTGACTTCGTATTCAAGGCCCTGAAGTCAAACGCCATATACGAGGGCAGATACCTCCTTGGAACCTCGATTGCAAGGCCGATAATAGCTAAAAGGCAGATAGAGATAGCTAGAAAAGAGGGTACCAACATAGTCGCCCATGGTGCCACAGGCAAAGGCAACGACCAGGTCAGATTCGAGCTCACCTACATGACGCTGATGCCAGGGGTTGAGATTATCGCACCCTGGAAGGATGCAGAGTTCCTGAAGCAGTTTCAGGGCAGAAAAGACATGATAGAGTACTGCAGCAAAAACAACATACCAGTTGAGGCGACGACCAAAAAACCTTACAGCTCGGACGAGAACATAATGCACAAGAGCTTTGAGGCAGGAGTGCTTGAGGACCCTGCGGCTGCACCGCCTAAGGACATGTTCACAAAGACTGTGTCACCCAAAGATGCGCCAGATAAGGAGACTAGGTTGACAGTAACATTCAAAGAAGGTGTGCCGGTCGCAGTCGAATCCGGCTCTCAGAAGAAGACAGGACCTGTCGAGATACTTGACTTTCTGAACAAGGTCGGCGGCAAAAACGGGGTAGGCAGAGTCGACATAGTCGAAAACAGGTTTGTGGGCATGAAGTCGAGGGGAGTGTATGAGACCCCTGGTTATTCGATACTTAGGACTGCGCACATGGACCTTGAGGGACTGACTATGGACCGGGAAGTAATGCACTTGCGTGACATGTTGACGCCGAAGATTTCGGAGCTTATGTATAACGGGTTCTGGTACGCGCCTGAGATGGATTTTCTCATGGCTGCGGTTGAGCAGAGCCAGAGGCACGTTAGCGGTAAAGTTGACATCACACTCTATAAGGGCAATATAACAGTTGATGGCAGGTCATCTGCTGAGAGCCTTTACAGCCATGACATAGCGAGCATGGACGTCCATGGGGGATACGACCAGAAGGACGCTGTCGGGTTCATAAAACTGAATGCATTGCGGCTTAAGACGTGGGCTGTAAAACACGGGAAAAAATAGAGAAAAAGAAGTTTTCATCGGCGACGAGAAAAATAATGTGTCGCCGATGGATTTTGTTGCATTAGCTTAGAGGTCTCTTGCCTTGAGTGTGCTGCGGTTGTTTTCTTTGCAGCGTTTCTTTGCTTTGTCAATTAATCCTGCTACTTCGCCGTTTAGTGCGTCGTAGAAGTCTGCTCCAACACTCATATCTCCTGCGTATGCCTTTACCTGTGATTTAACAATCAAATCCGCCATTTTTCGCTTACCTACTTTTTTTGTTCACCTCTTACGAGGCGACAATATCTATTACTCAAAAGCCTTTATAAGCGTGTTTTAGGCTTTTTTGGGCTGAAAAACTAGTTTAATGTGGTCTGAGTGTGTTTTTTCGTCTTTGCCTCAGTAGTAGTTGATTTTTCTTCATGCTTTTTTACGGCTTATACCTCTTGTTTTTCAGGGTTTGAGGCTTCTTGCTGCCTTTCTTGTTTGTGTCTTCCGCGTATTTCAGATATTGTTGGGCGTAGGTGGTTTTCCAGTACTGTGCGGGTTGTTGATTGCCCGGCTGCTTTGGGTGTTTGTGTCTTGGTTTCACCTATTTTTTCTATTTTTCCGAATTTCCCGGATGATGCCTGGAGTGTGCTCTGGTATTGGTTGCACCATCCCTTAGTTATCTTTATCTTGTCGCCGATGGAGTATTTTCCGATTTCATCGTTCCAGAGGACTACCTCGACTTCGCCTGTTTCGTCACGCGCTTTTAGGTTTTGGACTATTCCCGCGCGGTTCTGTCTTGATTCGCCTGCTTCAAATATGTCTACTGTCAGCTCAGGTATTGGTTTTCCGGCTGTGAGCTCTGATACGTTCATCTTATTCTTATGTGAGGTATATCCCTGGTTTGTTGGGTTGTGCGAATCTTCTTTTGTTTTCTGGATCTTCTGGTGGGTCAACGATTATTTGACAGTTGAATTCCTGGGATAGGAAGCCTGCTGCAGCAGAGAGTATGTGTTTTTCTTTTTCCGCGCCGAGTATCTTTTTCGGCAGTTCGTCTTTTCTCATCTGCATTATCTTGACTGCGTCTTTGCCATGTTTTTTGATTTCTGGGTCTGCCATCACATCTTTTACAGTCTTTCCTTCTTTGAGCGCTTGGAATGCCTTGTATTTCCAGTCGTCTGAAATGTAGAGGCTTATTGTCTTTGAAGGGGACTTCATTATCTGCTGGATGTTTATTATGTCGTCCATGAGGTTTTTGACGTATTCCTCTGATGATTCCGCGTCTTCGTTTGTCTTTGACTCTTCTGCTTTTGGGTATGGCGCGTTTGATATGAATCCATCACCCCCTAGTTTCTCCCAGAGTTCCTCGCAGATGAATGGCGTGAATGGTGTCATCAGCCGTATCCACTTGTTTGCGACGTCCTTCATTACTTGAGTATTTGGCTGTGCCCGCCGCAGGTACCAGTTTATGTCTTTGAACATCTCGTAGAATATTACCTGGAGCGCCTTGCGGGTCTGGAATCCGTTTAGGGATTCTGTGGCCTCGGAAATCCTTGTGTTTAGCCTGCTTAGTATCCAGTCGTCGAGGTGGTTTTTGTCGGTTCTGCCCTCCATCGAGGTTGTGTCCTCGATTATTTTGATGAACTGTGTTAATCTCTTTTTTGTGCTTTCAACCTGGGATTCCCTCCAGTCGAGGGTTGATTCAGCGTCTGCTGCATATATCAGATATAGTCTGACGACGTCGGCTCCGTATTTGCCGATGCTGTTGTGGAGTGGTATGACGTTTCCGAGGCTTTTGCTCATTTTTTTGCCTTCTGCTATGAGCATCTCGTTTAGGCTGATTTTTTTGGGCCAGTATTGGCTTGGGAATATCGCACTGTGGTGGAACATCATGAATGTGAGGTGGTTTGATATGTGGGCTGTGCCTGTTCTTCGCTCATCCATCGGATACCAGTAGGTGAACTCGTCGCGCATTGCCTTGACTATTTTAGGGTCTATCTTGGTTTTGTCAGATATTTTTTTGGCATCTCCCACACCCAGGAATATGTAGTCAAAGAGTTCTGGAGTCAGTTGTTCTTCCTTGAGTTTGTTTTCGGTTATGTGTCGGGATATGGTGTAGTAGGCCATGTATATGGTGCTGTCAGATAGTGATTCTATCATCCAGCGCTCGTCAAACGGGAGTTTTGTGCCGAGGCCGCGGTTTCTGGTGCATGGCCACTGGTGAAGCCAGTCTATCGCGTGCTCAAATCCTTTGCGGTACATCTCAGGCTCGATGGCCATCTTCAGGAGAAGCTCTTTTGCAAGTTCTTTCCATCCTTGGTCGCCGTAGTTCAGAAACCACTGATCTGCCAGAACATTTATGGTGATTGGGGTGTCGCAGCGGCATCTGGGGTCTTTGACAGGCATACCTGACGGGTCTTTGATGTTTTTCTCGTACGCCATGCCTATCTGGTTGGTTTCCTTGAGCTTTTCTATTACCGCGTCCTTGGCTTGGCTGACGCGCATGCCCTCAAATTCTCCGCAGTTCTCGTTCATGACGCCGCGGTAGAACTCGTCTTTGTAGAGTTCAGCTGTGACTTTCTCGAGTTTTTCTGTGTCGTTTTGGGATTTTATCCCTGCTTTTTCGACAAGGTCTTTGGCAGGCAGTTTGGAGTATCCGTCAGTGGTTATGAGGGGGATTGGCGTGATGTCTATTTTTAGCCGTTCCATCGCCTCAATGCCTGCTATGTAGTCGTATGGGGCGTGGGCTGGAACGGAGTTGACGACGCCTGTGACTATGTCAACGTCCACGAACGTGGCCTCAAGTATCGGCACCTGCCTTCCGACTATTGGGACAGTCAGTTTTTTGCCGATGAATTCGCTGCCAGGTATTTTTTCAACTACTTTGACGTTATGCTGCTGATCGGCATATTTTTGCGCGAATTTCTCGGCGACATACCATGTTTCTCCGTCGACTTCCGCTTTAACATATGTTTCGTCTGGGTGTATCCAGGTGTTTACT
>CAYXON010000004.1:0-15961 GCA_964467145.1 uncultured archaeon
CCGGGGTAGGTGCGGGGATTATTTATGGCGTGATGGTTGAGCCTCTCGCTCTGACAACCGCTGGTTTCACACACGACCTAATCCAGCTGCCGCTCATACTTGCTTGTTTGTTATTCATAGTCAAAGCAAGTAAGGCCACACAACTAAAAGCGCTCACGTGGTCTTTAGCGTTTTTGGTTGTATTCAACCTGGGAAGGGGGATAAACCAGACGATGTATGTCGTGTTGCCTGCGGCAGCAGCATACGTCACATATGAATTAATTAGAAGATGGCGAAACAGTTTGGGGGCATACCTCGCATACGCTGCCGTGATTATCATTGCCGCAGTAGCGGTGCAACAGCTCATTTTACCAGACAGTATTGAGTCAATGCTCTCAGCACTTCCCCAGGGTAGGCTGGGCTCATCCGATGTTAAGCCAGTCAACATGACGACAATCTGGCTCAGATATAACATACTCCTCATCCTCCTCCCATTTGGTGCTGCAAATGCCCTGAGAAGGCGCGACACAATCGCTCTGGTTTTGGCTGTCTCCGGTTTTTTACTGGCAACATACATGGACAGGGGCACAAGAATCGCAGACCTTGGAGTAGCAATATTGTCAGCCCACGCAGTAACGTCAAAGATTGATAAGAAGTATTTTATCGCATCAGCTGCGGCGGTCTTTGCAGGAGCACATTATTTCTCAGATGCCCAGACTAAGTACTGGATGATATTTCTTGCAGCAGCAGCTGCAGTGTATTATGTTATTTCTCGCAAAACAGCAGGGAGTATTTTAGCTCCTGCTGTGGCGGTTCTTTTAGTTGTTGGTGTGGCTACAAATACAGCATACATTTATGGGATAGTACCGAGTGATATCGTCTCTGATGCGGAGTACGCGGTTCTTAAGTGGCTTTCAGAAAACAACAAGGGGGGAATGGTTCTCGCAGGCTGGGACAGGGGGTATATGATAGAGGTTGTGGCAAATCTTGTGGCAGCATCAACACCAAACAAAATAGATCACGAACTCCATGATGTGCTGTGGGGGTCGGGAGAGCTCGCACATGAGAGGCTCGTGCAAAATGGGATCAGATACGTTCTCATAAACTCTGAAAATTTTAAGGCAATCAAAGATGAGGACTCAACATCTTTCAGGATGGTTGGGGGACTTGTTTATGCGCCGAAGACTCCGCCAAAAGAGCCCTACAAAGACATTACAATCAATATGCTCGCTGAAAAAAACGGCATGCAATGGTTCAAGCTGATAAAGTCTGAAAAGGACAATGCAACCGGCGTTGAGGTGATGCTTTATGAAATCAGATAATATGATGATTGCGGAAGGGCATACGATACACCCTAATTGTGGGAAAAACTCCAGGCTTATGCTTTTGGATGCTGAGAAAACAACGGCAGACTCCACGGGTCTCGTGTTTTTACAGGTATTTTGTTAAAAGACAAATGATATAATGCGATGAAGATAGCCATAATATGCGAATACTTCCCGAAAAGCTCGGATATGGAGGTTAGAGGGGGTGTTGAGGCGAGGACCTACTACGTCGGCAGGCATCTTGCGAAAAAGCATGAGCTAACAGTATACTCTGCACTCGAGGAGGGAATGGATAAGGAGTCTGAGTTTGATGGCATCAGGGTAGTCAGGGTAAAGCCGGAGATAATTTACTCACAGAAATCATCGCTTGCGAAAAGACTGGCTTTCATGCGGAACGCGGCCAAGGAGGTTAGAACGTACGGTGCAGACCTTGTTGATGGGGCGTCAGTCCTCGGATACCCGCCAGCTTGGTGGAGCGGGTGCGGCGTCAGAACAATAACATACCACGACGTCTGGTGCGGCAAGTGGGTGCACAACATTGGAGTCAGCGGAGTCTTCGGCGAGCTGATGGAAAGATACACGCTGACAAGAGATTGGGATCAGATAATAGCGGTGAGCAAATACACAAGAGACAACCTAATAAGATTCGGCGTAAACGACGAGAAGGTAACGGTTGCGGAAAACGGCATAGACCTCGGTGAGATAGAGGGGGTTGATGCTGAAAAATTTGAGCACCCAACGATATGCGCTGTGTCAAGGCTCGTATCCTACAAGAGAATCGAGGACCTCATCGACGCCGCGCACATGCTGAAAAAAGACGTGAAGGACCTGAGGGTCAAAATCGTCGGAACAGGCCCAATGATGCAGACACTAAAGTCAAGAGCCGCACGTCTTGGTGTGGGAGACGTTGTCGAGTTTGTCGGACACGTCGAAAAACACTCTGAAGTCCTAAGGATTATGAAGTCCTCACACGTATTCTGCCAACCATCAGTTGTTGAGGGATTCGGGATAAGTGTTGTGGAGGCGATGGCACTTAAGACACCATATGTGGCATCAGACATACCAGCTATGAGGGAGGCAACATCCGGGGGCGTTGGCGGGATACTCTACACGCCAAAGGACACTGCAGAACTTGCGGAATCGCTTAAAAAAGCCCTGGAAGGCGGCGTAATAGGTGGCTCAGACGAGATAGGGGACTACGACTGGAAGGTTAGGGCTAAAAAAGTAGAGGACGCGTATGAGCAGCTAATAAATAAGCATGCTCGACAATAAGGTTAGAGAGGTCATTAACATGAAACTTGATTTAAACAAAAGCATTGTCGTGAACTTTAAAACATACGAACAGGCAACAGGCGCCAAAGCAGTGGCATTGGCTAAGATATGCGACCAAGTCGCAAAAGAAATGAATGTGAACATCATAGTGGCTGTGCAGGCAACAGACATAAAAGCAGTATCTGACGCAGTTGACATACCGGTTTTCGCACAACACATAGACCCCGTAAAATACGGGAGCGCAACAGGATGGATAATGCCAGAAGCAATCGCAGAAGCCGGAGCCAAAGGAACTCTCATAAACCACTCAGAACGCAAACTAACACTCGAGGAAATAAAATTGAGGATAGAAAGAGCCCACTCACTGGGGCTTACAACAATAGTCTGCTCAGGCATGAAAACCAACGAGGAGACAATAGCTGAAACAAAATCAATATGCGCCCTGGGCCCGGACTATGTCGCAGCCGAACCGCCAGAGCTGATAGGCGGAGACGTCTCAGTGACTACAAAACCGGAGCTTATTAAAGGCGTTGTCGACGCAGCCAAGGCAGTAAACCAGAATGTGGGGATACTGACTGGCGCTGGGGTAAAGACCGGACAAGACGTCTCTGACGCGATAAAGCTCGGGACACTCGGTGTTCTTCTCGCATCAGGTGTGACAAAAGCGCAGGACCCGAGAAAAGCGCTGAAGGACCTTGCCAAAGGACTCAAGTAAGGACATCACCGTCTTGAGCGCCGGTACTCGGATATTATCTGCTCAACAGCTGGTGGACGCCTGTCAAACTCCAATAAAGCGGCAGCGCGTATGTAATATGTTCCACCCTCGTTTTTGAGCTCTTTTGAGTCGAAGACTTTTATGTTTTTGTCAAGGAGCAACTCCCTTATCCTGGACTTTGAAGTGAATGCCACCCGTATCCCTGACAAATCACCTGGTATCTGCTCACATAATGTAATCCCGCAGCAGACCTTGGGGTATACCCCAACAAGAAAGACGTCGCCAGCTGAAGCCATCTCAAGAAGTGATGCCTTTCGTTCAAGCGCGGATATCTTCTGCAAAATCCCCTCAGATGGGGTGTGTTTTGACACTTTCACAATCTTCTGCTTCTTGCGCATCGTCTTCTCAAGCTCTGAGCGAAGTCTTGCCAGCTCAACATCTTTTTCAGAGATGATTGATGTTAGTGAGCCAACCCTTTTGCTGAGGTCTGATATAATTTTTTTCTCAGCAGACTGTTGCGGCAGCGGCTGATAAGGTTTGAGTGAAGGTTTTGGTGTGGGATTCTTCTGCGCTAGAATCTGTATCGAACGGGTTATGGAGTTGCCCTGAAGCACGATGTGCTTTGCTGCATCAGACATATTCTGGGCTGACATCTTCTGCAGGCGGTTCTTGTGTTTTGAGTGTGCGTGGAGTGCTGCGGCGAGTGCGTCGCGCTGGTGAGAGTCAGATACGTGGAATCCCCGAGTGATTGTGATTTTTTCGTTCACTGTCAGGGATTTCTCGGGCGTGTATAGTTTTATCCCGAATTTCTTGGACAGCTGGCTTGAAAGCTCTTGCAGGTGGTCGACGTCGGAGGCGATAATGGATGGTTTTCCCAGAGACATTATGTATTCGACAGCCGAGGACAAACCAAGTTCTTTTCCGCTTTTGACACCGACGACTGAACCGTCAAACGTTAGCGCCGCAACCGCGGCGGTTGTTCCAGCGTCAACCCCGACTATTAGATGTCTAGTCATCTGTCAGCTTCTTCTGCTTGTCCTTTAGCGGATATTCTCCGTTAAGGCAGGCAAGACACAACTGGCCCGGGTCAAACCCCAACGCGTCAACAAGTCCGTCAAGGCTAAGGTACGCGAGCGTGTCAGCTCCTATGACCTTGCGTATGTCCTCAACAGAGCGTGTTGATGCTATAAACTCTTTGTGGGTCTGCATGTCTATGCCGTAAAAACACGGGTTTTTCACGGGCGGTGACGCGATACGAATGTGAACTTCACGCGCGCCCGCAACCCTCAGGGTCGAGACTATCCGCTTCATTGTGGTGCCCCGCACAAGCGAGTCGTCAACGATGATTATGCTTTTGCCAGCTATCTCAGACTTCAGTGGATTGGATTTCACCCTCACACTCAGGTCGCGGTCCTTCTGGTCCGGGATTATGAATGTGCGGCCGACGTACCTGTTTTTGATTAGCGCCTCACCATAGGGTATCCCGGATTCGCGTGCGTATCCTATCGCGTGGGTGATGCCCGAATCTGGTACGGCACATACTAGGTCTGCTTTAACCGGCATTTCCTTGGCGAGGTTTTTACCTAGCTTGAGTCTGACCGCATATATGGGCCGCCCGTCTATCACGGAGTCTGCGCGGGCGAAGTATACGTACTCGAACATGCAGTGGCATACCCTGCCCTTGGGCCCCATAAAGGATGTGATTGAATCGCCTATCTCAAGTATCTCGGATGGTTTTATGTCTCTGACAAGTGATGCGCCCACAACATCGAGTGCGCAGCTTTCAGAGGATATATAGTATGAGTTGTCTTTCACGCCAAGGCATAGTGGCCGTATGCCTGATGGGTCTCTGACGCCGTATATTTTGTCTTCGTAGAGGATGGTGAGGGAGTAAGAGCCGATGAGTTGTTTCATCGTGTTTTTTATTCCCTCAACAAAGTCGTTGGTCTTCAGGTGTTCGTGCGCTATTATCTTGCCGATGATTTCAGTGTCAGATGTTGTGATGAATGTGCCGCCCGCATCCTCAAGCACTTTTCTGAGTTCAGCGTGGTTGACTATGTTTCCGTTGTGGGCTATCGCAAACGTCCCCTTAGAGTAGTTGAGTATCAGAGGCTGCGCGTTTTCGATAAATGAGCCCCCAGTGGTTGAGTACCTCACATGGCCTATGCCGGAGGTTCCGGAAAGGTATGCGTTTTTGAATACTTGACGGACGAGACCCATATCCTTGTGGACTCTTATTTTGTCGTTTGAACAGGCTATCCCCGCAGACTCCTGGCCCCTATGCTGCATGCTGTGAAGGCCATAATATATGCTTTCAAACACGTCAGTTGAGGATTTGGCCCCAAATACCGCGCATTTATCCTTCATTTTAGGGAAGATAATACTTTTCTACACCTAGGTTTAATAATTATCATGGATTTCCGCCAGACACAATACGGAGTCTGTCTGCCAGGGTTCAGAGCAGCCGGGGTAAGACGGGGCAAGTACGGGGTAGCGGTCATAGTCGCGGACAAGATTTGCGATGCTGCGATAGTCACGACAAAAAACAGCGTCAAGGCTGCGCCGGTAACATACACTAAGGCGGTTATCGGAAGAGGAGTTCAAGCCATTGTCGCAAACTCCGGAAACGCTAACTGCTGCGTCGCAGGTGGTATTGACGACGCCCGCGCCATGGCCGCAGAGACTGCGAAAGCAGTGGGTGTGGATGTGAAAAACGTTGCAGTCTCCTCAACTGGTGTGATAGGCAAAAAGATGGACATAGATCTTGTGAAGGAGATGATAAAGCATGCCGCAACAAGTGTCACATCAAGTTCAAAGGGAAGCCTGCAGGCTGCAAAAGCAATAATGACAACTGACAAAAGGATAAAGATGTACTCAGCCGAGTACGCTGGGATAAAGGTTGGCGGCATCTGCAAGGGATCTGGGATGATAGCACCTAACATGGCGACAATGCTCGCGTACATAACAACAAACGCAGACATCCCAAAGCAGAAGTTGAGCCAGGCTTTAAGGGAGGCAGCAGACGAAAGCTTTAACATGGTCTCTGTGGAAGGGGACATGAGCACCAACGACACGGTTATTCTTTTAACGGACAAAAGCCGCAAATGCGATTTATGTGAGTTCAAGGCCCTTCTAGCGCACGTCTGCTGTGAGCTGACGAAGATGATAGCCAGAGACGGCGAAGGCGCCTCAAAATTCCTCGAAGTCATAGTCGAGGGTGCAAAAACGAAAAAAGACGCTAAAAAGGCGGTTAAGGCGATAATAGGCTCACCCCTTGTGAAGTGCGCGATGTATGGTGAAAACCCCAACTGGGGGAGGATAATGTCTTCCATGGGGTCGGTCATAAAGGTCGACTACATGAAAGTGGATATATCGTTTTCATCGAAAAATAGCAAGGCATTACTATTTTCAAATGGTAAAGCAGGAAACCTGGAGAAGGCCGCGCATGTGCTGAAAAACCGAGACATCACAGTCCTTGTAAACCTCAACCTTGGAAAAGAGTCCGCTATTGGGTGGGGATGCGACATGACAGTTGATTACGTGAAGATAAACGCTGGATACAATTGACGTATTTATACAGCCAAACATCATGTAGTCTCTAAAATGTTCATGAACATAAGAAGTAGGTTCATAGAGTACCTGGTGCTCGCAAACGCGCTCATGTTCATAGTAAGCATCGCAGCACCAGCTACAGTGATAAGATATCTTGCCGTGACGCCAGCACATGTTTTTGAGATGCCGTGGACGCTCATCACAAACATGTTCATACACGCCGACCTGACCCACATATTCTTCAACATGTTCTTCGGGGTCATAATGTTCGGAGGATACCTTGAGGGGATTATAGGGGAGAAAGAATTCATAAAAACCTACTTCATAGGTGGTGTGACGGCGGCGCTCTTTTACGTTTTCTTTTCGCTCGTTTTTTGGATACCCCATCCATTGACGCCAGCAGTTGGCGCATCTGGTGCGGTGTTCGCGGCGATTGGTGCGCTCGTTGTATTAAGGCCCAACATGAAGATTTATCTGTACTTCTTCTTCCCGATGCCGCTTTACGTTTTCGCAGGGCTTTACACACTATACGGGCTTTTCGCAATACCAACAAGCATGGGCGGTGATGTCGCAGTTACCGCGCACCTTGGGGGCCTTCTGGCAGGGCTTGTGATGGGTTATATGATGGAAAAAAGGTATGAGACCCCCAGCTACACAGTCATCAGATACTATTAGTGTCTGGGATGAGGGATAGATTACCTGAACCCCCGCTGAAGTACACGTATTTCCCGTCTTTTATCATGTCGCCTTCATACACCACCCAGACACCATATCCATGGAATCTATGCCTGAGAAGTGCGTCAAAGACTGCATCATCATATGAGCTGAAGTACGGGTCAGCCCGCAGTGTCGAAAAAGACCTCGCGCTGACGTAAGTGACAAAAGAGGGGTTAAGGCCTGACTCATTGACTGCCTCATTAAGTGTGAGGTAATCGTCAGATACTATGTAGGCCCCCACTGAGAGGGCAACCAAAAACACCACGCCAATTGAGGCTGCCCTTTTAGCTTCTGCGAAAAAGTCAACAGACTTCGCATAGGATTTCACAATCCTTTCCGCGAAAAAATACACCATCGCAAAGCCGAAAAGCAACCCAGTCACAAGACGAAGTGTGTTGCTACTTTCACGAAGCCTAAGTATCGTCTGCGACACCCCGTCAACAACAAGAGGTATGAGAAGAGCTATGGACACGGGAATCGACGACAACGCCTTCGACATCCTGAGTTTCATAAAAGGTAGTATTCCGCCAATGAAACACCCGATGTAGATACCAAGATCCCTTGCGCAAAAAGGAAACGGAAAACCATCAAGGAAGACAGTCCTCTGCGGCATCTGATGACAGTTTGACAAAAGATACCCGACGTTATATGCGAGCATCCCGAATCCGAAAACAAAACGATTTTCCGACTGAACCACATATGGTGCTGCGAAAAACCACGCAAGAATCAAAGCGTCAAGTACAATATACACAAGAAGCGAAAGCACAAGGAACTCCATAACCCTTTGCTCCATCAAAATCTCGCGCAGCTTATCCAATGCTTTCATCTCAGAACCGGTTATAAGAGACTGTCTCAGCCTCAGGTTTTCTCTGCTTAGGAGTAGGAGACTCAGCAGGATAACCAAATGCCATAAGGGCAAGCGGTGTGAAACCATTAGGTACACTGAATATTCTCAGAAGCTCAGATACGCCGACGTCGTCAAGAAGACATGTCATTATGACAGAACCCAACCCTGCATCAGTTGCTGCAAGCATCATGTTCTCGCAAGCAAGAGCTGTTGAAAGCTCTGACTTCGGCGACTTTTTATTGCATAACGCTAGCACAAGCGTCCCACACTCTAAAAACGAGCTGTCTTGGGCGTAAAGGTTGACTCGCTCGCGCGCTGCATCATATGCCGTCCGCACCCGTTTTTTGACTTCCGCATCATCTGCGACTATGAACCTCCAGGGTTGGCTGTTAAGGGCTGACGGCGCCCAGCAACCAAGCATTAGTATCTCACCAAGTAGTTCTTTCGGAATTTTCTCATTTTTGAACGTGCGAACCGAACGCCTGCCCAAAACCACATCCCTAAATTCCATAACTACTTATCTGAAAGGGCGCTTTTAAAAGCGGAAGTTTTAAGACTTAGATGATGGATGCGATAGTTTATACGACGCCCTCGTGCCCTTGGTGTGTGAAAGCCAGGGATTTTCTGAAAGACCACAACATAAAATTTAAGGAAGTTGACATCTCAGACGACCTTGCAGCAGCCAATGAGATGATGAAAAAAAGCTCTCAAATGGGTGTGCCAGTAATAACAGTGGGCGACAAAGTCATCGTCGGCTTTGACGAGGGGGAAATCAAAAAAGCGTTTGGGATAAAACAATAAAAAAACTGTTTGGGGGAGGACAACTCCCCCGAGTATGCTAGTTATTAGTCTTCGAGTTCCTCTGAGCCGCGGTCTCTTGACGAGTTCTGCTCGGCTGTTGAGTTTATCTCCTCTTCTGTGACAGAGGACCATACTGTGCCTAGCTTCTCTATCAAGCCGGTTATTATCTGCTCCTCTGGGGGGAACCCTATGCTTCTTTGATAACGCTTCATCCCGTTGGGTGCGTAATATCCTTTTGAGATGTTCAGAAATACTGCATTTTCGGGAACAACCTTTTTCTTACTCACTTCGATAAACTTGTTTCGTCCATAGTCCACGTATTCGCTAACTATTGTCTCGTATTCCATTTAGATACCTCAGAAAATGTCTGTTTTATAAGTAATCGGTATCATTAGTTAAATACAAGAGGATTTACAGTGGAATATAAGGGTCAGGCTTCGCTTGAGTACATGGTTATGTTGGCATTATCCCTTATGATATTCTCGTCAATACTTTATGTCACAAACTCTCTGATAACGACATCAAGCGTTCAAGTCGGCATCGACTCCGCATACCGGGCAGTTGAAAAGATGAAAGACGCTACGGATTTTATATACGTGCACGGTCACCCATCAAAGACTGAAGTCAAGGTTTACATACCCCCCAACATCGAGGATATTGAAGTGCTTGACACAAACAACAGCATAAGGGCGAGGGTGTCGGTTGGCGAGTCATACACAGACATATATGCAGTCACAAAGGGTAACGTCTACGGGGACCTCTCACAGGTTGTAAGGGAAGGATACTACGTCTTTAGTATAGAGTCAACATCCGATGATGCGACTAACATCACAATAATATAGGTAGAGTGATTTCTTTGGAAAATATTTTGGGGCGGGGCAGATGCCAGGCGAGCGTTGAGTTCATGACAGTCATGGGGATAGTAATAGTCATACTCACGCTTGTGGGGATAATGATTTACAGAAACTATGAGAAAGCAAATGACCTGAAGGCATACGTGTTCGGGCAGCGCCTCTCAAACAGCATAGCAGACTCCATAAACTCTCTGAACGCCGTCTCTGACGGCCACTCAACGTCTTTCGAGCTTCCTGCAAGGCTATTTGGCGAGCGAGAATACACAGTTAGCTTCTTCAAAAATGAGTCAACTGTCTTTGTCGATGGAAGCAGCTTCGCAACGAGCCGTGAGCTAACTTACACAAGCCCACTAACAACAGATAAGATACGTTGCACAAGGGCGGAGTGCGAAGGCACCTGCAACAAGACAGTGTCTGAGGACTGCATGAACGTTAGTGAGCGGGTGGTTATTAGGATTGCCAAATACGCGGGCGGCATATACCTCACACCGAGATACAATGTAGAGCAAGCAGACATAAGGGAGTACATAATGCCCTACCAGGGGCCAGATGATATAAGCCCGTACGATGTGCCAAATTTTGTGAGAGCCGCAAATGACATGTGGGATGTCATCTACGTTTATCACAACACTGAAGACGACACATTAAGCCTGGTTTTCTCAATAAACCTGACAGCGTCCGGGCGGACTACGTTCGACTTGAGCGGCATTATAGGGGATGTTGTGTCAACAGCATCAAATGAGGGGGACCCAGACCCTGAATTCATAATCACAGACCAGCCTGAGATACAATGGAGTGGTGCGGGAGAGGAATATGACGTGGACGGGGCAGTCATAAAATACTCTGGCGGGTTTAGGACATGCATAGAGCCTGTTGATACTATGCCAGACCACGAGTGGAAGATGCTAAGCTCGGACGGAAACCACATAATACTCGACAAAACAGAGAAAGTATGCATAACTTACCCGTGATTAGCATGAAAAAAGGACAGATACTCATGTGGGACCTGATGTTCGGACTTCTAATATTCTTCGTAGCCTTGGCTTTGACAATCAACATGTGGGATAACTCATACTATGAGCTGAGGTATGCTGAAGAGGACTATGAGATGAACTGGCTCGCAGACACCATAGCTGAGCAGCTTGTGAGAACGACTGGTGAGCCAAAAAACTGGATGCCCCAAACAGCCATCGCATACGGTCTTGTCGAGACAAACAGGCTGGGATACACGAAGAGCAGGGTTCTTGACGCTGACAAGATACTTTATCTCATAGACTCGTTTGACAAGAACTACACACTAACCCGAAACAACCTACTGGGTTCCAGCAAATACGAGATATACATTCAGCTGATATGCGTAAATCAAAGCGGCCTGGAGTGCCTGCAGGGCCTCCCGCTTGACAGAGTCAAAAACACAGTATTCTGCAACAACAAAGCCATAAGGGTGACAGGCGACGCCACAAGCAGCTACATCTGGCTTGAGGCTGAGGATTTATGGGGCAATGGCAACAACGAATCATGCGACAAGGGATGCAGCAAAGGCAACATGAGCGTTGTTGACGGAACCCCAGAAGTTAGTGTTAAGACATCACAGGGCACATACATGATATGGGTGAGGACGCTTGAGGAGGGAAGCGAAGCTAAGATAGTCATTGACGGTGCGGAACACGCAATACACAAGCTCGGACTGAGTGGACTTCTTGGATGGAACTGGGTTGGTGAACAGGAGCTCAGCTCAGATACAGTGATATCTTTCAAGGACGCTTTGTCAACGACTGAGGTTGACGCAGTTCTTCTGACAACGGACGCACTATATGACCCAAGATACGAGCACCCTGACACCTTCGGAAACCCCAACAACGAAAGCGTTTGCATTATAGGCGACGAAAAAGGAGGTGCTGAGATAGTGATGGCTTCAAGGACGGGGATAATTGGCTTGCCAGTTGGCAGAACAGAAATATTCGAGAGCATGCAGGCCATTAACCAGGACATAATAGACATAAAGGTAATGCTTTGGAAGGGGCAGGCGCTAACGCCCAGAAACGCAAGCGAGACAACAACCACGACGACCACGATTGTCGTAAAAGACAGCCTCTCATGCGCGGGGGAGCCGACAGAGCTTTGCGTGCAAGATGAACAATGGATATCGATAGAGAACATCACACTATGGGATGAGGACGGAAACCCCGACAACACCCTAGTCTGCGGACAAAAAAAAGACGTCACAGTATACTGGAGGGGCAAGCACCTAGGAGACCCCAACTATTTCGGGTTTTTCATAAAAGACAACCGGCAAAAAATCGGGGCATGCGAAAGCAACAACATTGACGGAGAATCAGGAGGGACAATATACGGGTACTACATGAACTACAGCTTCACCCCCGAATCTAGCGCGATAAAACTGCCTGACGGAACATACGATTTCATAGTCACAGCCGACGATTTCGGAGGATATTGCAACAGCTCAGACCCCAGAGCAGACGACGAAAAGAAGGTTTCAATAAACCTGAGAGACTGCATACAATACACTCCCCTGACCTGTGCGACGACGGGCGGATTCAAGTTCGACGGCTGCAACAACCTATCAGACACAATAACAAAGGTGTACACTGTTGAGGTAGACGGCGGACAACTTCTCTGCGACGGCAACACAGACACTGTGAAGGTGAAATTCAGGGGCACACACGGAGACGACAAAGCAGTCCAGTGGAGCTTCATAGTCAAAGACGGAACCAATTATGTGTGCGTCGGAAAATGCCAGTCTACAGTCCTCACAGCCGAACCAACACCACAGGACTATGAGCTCATCTGCACCCTTAACCTGAATGGCGTGGACTGCTCAAACAACATATATAGCATAAGCAACGGCCCGCACATATTCTATGTCGTGCCAGAATCCTACGGCAACCTATATTGCGCAGAACCTGAAAACAAATGGGCTGAGGCAGTCGGATCTGCTACTGTGAACGTCTATTGCGGATGTGAGAAATACACCATAGATGCTGACTGCGAACTTGACGCGGACTGCAACTGGTGCCCTGAATGCAACGAATACAACCAGTGGAATTGGAATAAGGACTGCAGATATGACGGAATCGCCTGCGACTACGGATGTGTGAAGGGGTACTGCAACGCAGACTACACCGCAGGAGTTGGGTGCCTGGACAAGTGTGTTGGAGCAGTTAACTACAGCAGTGGTGTTGAAGGAGAGAACTGCAAGTGCAGCTGGACAACAGACGACTGCAGCGACTGCAGCTGCACATGCGGGGGATATGTAAAAACAAACGAAGAAGGATTATGCACAGACGGTCTTGACAACGACTGCGACGGCTACACTGACAGAGATGACACAGCCGACTGCAGCTGCGGATGTTCTGGCACACAAACATACATCACACCAGACAAAAACTCGGAATGCGGAAGAAGCTCATTATACCAGGATAACCCCCTTTATGAGTGCATTAAAGCATATGATGGTTTACTTACTGGGGGATGGTATTCATCAAGTGCGGTTGGAGAGGAGTGGATATGGTTCGACCTTCAGCAAGAAAGGTGTGTGAGCGGAATCAGATTCATGCTCCCATATGACACAACAAAATACATAGCAGTTGACGTATCAGACGACAAGACAACCTGGACTCGGGTCGCGCAACCGCTGGCTTACAGCCAAAAGGACACGTGGTTTGAGAGAGAGTTCACAGAGGTTAACGCCAGATACGTTAAACTGACATTCTCATCGACATCAAGCACTTGCGGCATAAGGGAGGCGCAAATAAGGGTTAGGGACTACCTCGGCGCCTGCTAGACCAAATCCCAAAGGATATAACTGCGGCAGCTGACAAAGTAGCCAATATACCAGCCCAGTCAACCCATGTACGGGAATATGTAAGCGTGACCTTATCTGATGTCGGATAAACGAGCATGAAAGACGGTGACGCAAGATAAATTTTATCAGCGCCATCAACCGCCCAGCTCGGATGGTACGAGACGCTTATTATATGGGGCAGTCCGACGCAATCTGTTGTGAAGCTTATTCTCTCGGCTGTGAAGTCCTCAGTAACGTTGCAACTTATTTCAACCGGAACTTTATTGATAAGTGGCAGTTCTTCCGCACCAGACATGACCTGATATTTTGTAGTAAGTTGCCGCAGCTCATCATCGAATATTAGTGGCGTGTCAATGAGTGATGTGTTTGTGAACCACAGATAAGATGTTGTCTTCCAGTCTTTTTCAGGGAATACGACGGGGTAGTTTTTTGGCACTGTAACGTATTGGCCGGTGTTTGTGGTAAGCTCCCAAACCTCAAACGGGTCCTCTGACAGGACCTTGACCCACTGCGGATTTTCTGAGAGCGCACCCTTTAGTTTTTCGCTTACTGCGACGATATACTGTGTGTTGAACATTTTGAGGTGTTCTGTCCCATCATCCAGGTCGAAGCTCGTGCAACGGTATGTCCGCCAAAACGGGCATGACTGCTGCTCGCTCACCTCAGACTGCGTGTAAAACACCGAAGGTGACGTTGGCGAGGCGTGTATGTACAGGCCCTCAAGTATGCTCCTGCCAGAGAACATTGGTATGCTCTCAAACGCCCTCACGCTTCCTGCGCCGTTGTGTTTTTCATTGTGCTCGAACTTGACCCTTGGAGCCGACACATCTGCTTTCAGAAATTCGTTGACATTCATGTACTGCGGCCACAAAACCTTGCTCTCGAATCCTTCATAGTTCCACTTAACCCAGTACCTGATGTAGCCGACGTAGGTCCAGTTGGTAAGGCGGGGTATAATTTGCTCTGAGTGAAACGCGTAATCCTTCGAGATTATCTTGAACCCCACACCCTCACCCACGACGTCGACGCCGTATATGGGTGAGTCTGAGGTTATTATCGCCCTTGCGCCGTTAACCCAGCAGATGGTCAGAAGGACAATTATTATGGGCAGAGCCCACCTGCCCCTCATCTTTGAGGCAATGCACCCAAGGCCATATGCTGCAAGAAGGCCGATTACAGTGAATATAAAGGGCATAAAACGTATGTCCACAAGGCCTATGGATGGGGCTATAATGTAAAATAGGGCGCAACAAGTGCAGGACCAGAGGAAAAACATTACTCTGCTGTCGCGGCGCAAAAGACCGTATATTGCTCCAGCAAAAGCTAATACTATGAGGGGCCAGAGTATTGGCGCGAACGCGTCCTCGTCAAGGTACCACCTGAGGGCGTAGGGTGTC
The DNA here is from genome assembly GCA_964467145.1 of uncultured archaeon. Lineage (GTDB taxonomy): Archaea > Altiarchaeota > Altiarchaeia > IMC4 > SCGC-AAA252-I15 > JAHIYG01. The sequence goes on from CAYXON010000004.1 coordinate 15,286, forward strand.
GTGTATGCGATGCGCGCCAACATCGGGATTATCCAAAATCCACAGAGTAAAAACGCGACAGGGTAAGAGGTTAGAACGTATTTTATTCTTTTAATTAACTCGGTTTTTTGCCTTGACACAAGAAAAGCGGGTGTTGCAACAACTGCCCACAAAACTGTGTAGACGTGGGTTAGCGCGATTAGGGCAAGTAAAAGGGTGTTAGCGCACCAGTGCCGGCCGCTGTGAAGCCCCCAGTAGATAAGCCCGAAAAAGAGGACTGTCAAAGACAGACTTATGCTATATGAGAACTCGCCAGCGAGTGTGCTTGGTATGTTGCCACCCCACATCGAGTAGGTCTCTTGAAAGAGTATTGGTAACGTGAATGCTGCGGCAAAAGCAGGTGCTGGGGAAGGCACACCCATAAACCTCAGACATAAGAATGCTGAAAGTGGAAAAAGGAATATCCCAAGCACCGTAACCAGCTTGAACGCGACCTGAAGAGATATTATGTGCCCCAGCACCGCAGCAAGGAGAAAGGGTGGTATGAAGTAGTTTTCGAAAAGCGGTATGCCAGCGTACCACCCAGGCATCCAACCGCTTAAGCGACCCCGCGGAAGAAGCTCCTCCATCAAGTATTTTGCAGGGTAGTACTGTGACGCTGTGTCACCGCCCGAGGTTATGGTCTTTGAAAGCATTA
>CAYXON010000005.1:0-11517 GCA_964467145.1 uncultured archaeon
GAGCTTGTTCCAGCAGACACATTGCAGGTGGTGCTAAAGCATGTCAGAGACGCAAGGGATCTGCAAAGCATTGCCAAACACGTCAAAGAATACGCCAAAGAACATCCAGGCACAGAGTTCACAGACTTGGATTACGCGGCGCTGTTGCATCTGAGGCTTTTGAGAGTCGGCAAAACAATAGCTGAGGTCCTGATTGAGGAGGGGCGTGATAGATTAGTGTTGGGGACAGGCATCGGGTTGATGTCAGTTGCGACAGCGCTAGGCCTACACGGCCATGTACCAGAGAGAGAACCAGTAAGGCCGGTGATAGAGCATGTCGAGCCAGAGAGGAAACCACAACAGGTATTCACAATACGAAGTGCGCAATTAGAAACCGGTGGGCAAACACCAGAGACTGTGTTGACTCAGACAAGACTGGCACAGCAAGAAGTGCAGCCACCAGAACAGCAAGAGGTCCAGCCGCAAACATTATCCTCTGATGATAGTTTGAGCTTCAGGCAAAGATGGGGCAGGATAAGGGCAGACCCTAAAAACCTCGCAAACTACGGGAACCTACTGACTGAGGGCGAGTTCGTTTTCGCAAACCAGATGAGCGCATCAGACATACAGGGCTTTTTTGAGAACACCCCTTACGGGAGAAGATGCTTTCTCGCAGACTACAGAGTCAATGGAATTTCTGCCGCGCAGATGATATTCAATGCAGCGCAAGAGGCAAACGTAAATCCACAACTGCTCATCGCAAGGCTACAGGTCGAGCAAGGACTTATAGGAGAGAAGCTGAGCTGGGAGGACATACAGGCACGCAGGAAAACAGACAAGAGGTTCGACAGACGGTGGACGAGAAAGCTTGACTGGGCGCTCGGCATGGGCGCAACAGACAAGGGCAGGGTAGAAAGATATAGGGGATTCGGGACACAGGTAGCAGAGTCTGCGCTGACGCTAAGACGACTCCATGACGAATATAACCAGTACGACGACGACCACTCAGTTGTGCGGATGAATTACAGCACAAGAGCCAGGTCAAAGAGGTTAAGGGCCGAGAACGCACCCTCATACGCAGTGCTGAGATACACTCCACACTCCTATGACATAAAGCTCAGAAACAAGAGGGGTGAGGAAGTGATAGGGGGCGGCAACTACAGCCTGATGAGGACTCTTGAAAAGTTCAGTTTTTTAGAGGAACAAACACCAACAACATAACACCCATAATTGAGTAGCTTCTTATTTTTAAGTAGGTTTTCCCATATCTTCTGGATGATAACTGAAGCCATAGAAAGACTCAGAAAAGGCGAAATAATACTCCTGCACGACTCAAGCGGCAGAGAAGACGAAGTCGACATGGTAATAAACGCCAACCATGTCAGCCCACATACAATCCAGAAAATGAGAAAAGACGGAGGAGGACTGATATGCCTTGCAATAAGCTCAGGCATAGCAACCAAACTAAACCTCCCATACATGACAGACATCATGTCAAAATCCAACGACACAATAAAGGCGCTGATACCAGAAAAAACAGCCTACGGCGACAAACCAGCATTCAGCCTTTCCATAAACCACAGAAAAACATACACAGGAATAACAGACAACGACCGCGCACTCACCATAACAGAATTCGCAAAAACAGAAAACGCAAAAGATTTCGCGAAAAACTTCTACGCACCAGGCCACATCCACCTCCTAATTGCAAAAGACATAAAACAAAGGAGAGGACATACAGAACTCTCAATCGAGCTCGCAAAAAAAGCAGGGATAACCAAGGCGATGGTGCTTTGCGAGATGATGGGCGACGACCACAACGCACTGAGCGTCGAGGACGCGAGGAAATACGCGCAAAAAAATAATCTTTTATTCGTAGACGGAGGACAACTATGAAGATAGGAATAGTTGACACAACATTTTCAAAAGTTGACATGGGCAAAATCGTCGCAGACGAGATAAAAGACAACTTCTCAGACATCACAGTCACAAGAAAAACAGTACCAGGTATAAAGGACCTGCCTGTCGCCTGCAAAATAATGCTCAAAGAATGCGACATATGCGTCGCGTGCGGGATGCCAGGCGGTGCCGAAAAAGACAAAATATGCGCGCACGAAGCATCATCTGGCATAATACAGGCGCAGCTCATGTGCGACAAACACATAATAGAAGTGTTCGTCCACGAAGACGAAGCAGAAAACGACAAAGAACTAAAAAACATCATGGAAGACCGCTGCAGAAAACACGCCAGAAACGCGGTATACCTTGTCAAAAAACCGGACTGGCTTTCGAAAAACGCGGGCAAAGGACTGAGACAAGGCTTTGACAACGCAGGCTCAATAAATCACTAAAAAAAAGAGGTGGAACAAAGATGAACAAGATAAGACTAGGTTTTGTGGTCGGGGAATTTAACGCAGACATAACGCAACTGATGATGGAGCGAGCGAAGGCGCACGCAGAGTTTCTGGAATGCGACGTCACACACATAGTGAGAGTCCCAGGAGCCTTTGACACGCCGATAGCGATAAAGGGTTTGATGGAGCGTGAAGACGTCGACGCAGTAGTCACACTCGGCGCAGTCCTTGAAGGCGACACAGACCACGATCAGATTGTGGCGCAGCACGCAGCAAGGAAGATGATGGATTTGGCGCTCGAATACGGAAAACCAGTAGGTCTGGGGATATCAGGACCTGGGATGAGCAGGGCCCAGGGACAGGCAAGGATAGACGACTACGCAAGGCGCAGCGTCGAATCAGCAGTAAAACTCGTCAGAAGGATGAATGAGCTAAGCAAAAAGAACGCACCCCAGATGATAGGATGATAGATGCATCTGATGAGGCGGCGCTTCCCACAGAGTTCGGACAATTCAGGGTAAAAGCCTACAGAGACCAAAAAGAGAGAGAACACCTCGCAGTTTACAAGGGAGACATAACAGAAGGCAGCGTCCCAGTAAGGATACACTCAGAGTGCCTGACAGGAGACACTTTCCACTCACTGAGATGCGACTGTGGATGGCAGCTCACAGAATCGCTCAAGATAATCGAACGTGAAGGCTGCGGAGTCATCATATACTTAAAACAAGAGGGCAGGGGGATAGGACTGTTCAACAAGATAAAAGCCTATGCGCTGCAGGAAAACGGAAAAGACACTGTAGAGGCAAACAACGAACTCGGCTTCCCATCAGACATGCGCGAATACAATGTCGCAGCCGAGATACTAGATGAACTGGGGGTAAAAGCCGTACTTCTCATAACAAACAACAACGACAAAATAGACGGACTCAAAAAGTCGGGGATACACGTCGAAGGCAGGATACCCCTGGCTTCTGAGCCCAACAAACACAACAGGAAATATTTGAACACCAAAAGAGACAAACTGAAACACATGCTATGAACGACGAGGATTATATCAGAAGGGCGATAGAATTATCCCTAAAAGGCAGCCCCTCCCCAAACCCGTACGTCGGCGCAGTACTTGTCAAAGACGGTAAAATCATCTCAGAAGGATACCACAAAAAAGCAGGGCAACCCCACGCCGAAGTTGAGGCACTAAAATGCGTTGACGCAGAAGGTGCGACGCTTTACGTGAGCCTTGAGCCATGCTCACACCACGGCAGAACCCCCCCGTGCACAAACGCGATAATAGTAGCCGGTGTTTCGGAGGTTGTCTACGGAATGGATGACCCAACAGACAAAGTCAAAGGCAAAGAGGTCCTCGAAGCTGCTGGCGTCAAGGTTAGGTGCGGAATACTCAATGACGAGTGCGAGAAAATCAATGAGGTCTTCATAAAATATTCAAAGACGAAAACCCCGTTTGTTGTGTTAAAATCCGCAATGACCGTCGACGGGCAGATAGCGACAAGGACGGGTGAGAGCAAATGGATAACATCCGAGGAGTCAAGGAGAATAGTCCATGAGATGCGCTCAAGATACGACGCAGTCCTCGTCGGAGTCGGCACAATACTGTCTGATGACCCGCAACTAAACTGCAGAATAGAAGGCGGCAGAGACCCGGTGAAGGTGGTGTTGGACAGCACACTAAAGACACCAGGTACTGCGAGAGTGCTTAATGGTGGGCAGACGATTATCGCGACAACAGAGCGGGCAGACAAAACAAAAGCCAAACAACTGTCTGAGAAAGCTGAAATAATCGTCTGCGGAAAAGAAGAAGTCGACTTGAAGCTTCTTCTGGAAAAACTCGGCGAAAAAGAGATAACCTCAGTCCTCGTGGAGGGGGGCTCACACGTGAACGCATCATTTCTTGCCGCAGATCTCGTCGACAAGTACGTGTTCTTCATAGCCCCGAAAATAATGGGCGCATGCAACACACCAGTATTTCACGGACGCGAAATAGATGGTATGGGGTCGATTAGAAAACTAAAATTCTCACAAGTCAAACAGGTAGGCGACGACATAATGGTCGAAGCCTACCCCATGAAATAACTTATTTTAACCCTTCTCAAGATAATTAGACAATGGATGAGGTTATTTCAGTAAGTGATGTTTCCAAGTGGCTTGGTGAAAAGAAAGTCTTGAACAACATCTCTTGGAATGTTAAGACTGGACAGCATTGGGTGATGCTCGGCCTCAATGGTTCAGGCAAAACAACACTTCTGAAGATTGCGACAGGCAGCCTCTGGCCGACAAAGGGTGAAGTCAGCGTGCTCGGGCACAAGCTCGGCTCAATGGACATACGAGAGCTCAGGAAAAGCATCGGGTGGGTTTCGTCCTTTCTAAACGTCAGGATACCACAGAGCCAGAAGTCCTCTGATGTTGTTGTGAGCGGCAGGTACGCGAGCATCGGACTGTATCAGGAGCCATCTGAAGAGGACTACAAACGGGTGAATAATGTTATGGAACTGATGGAATGTGCCGGCGTTGCAGACGTTGAGTTCGGGGCGCTCTCGCAAGGCGAAAAACAACGGGTGTTGATATCCCGGGCCCTGATGCCTGACCCAAAACTCCTCATACTTGACGAACCTTGTGTAGGACTGGATATGAGAGCGAGAGAGGGGTTTCTGAAGTCTGTCGGGAACCTCACCAAAGACGGACCGACGATAGTTTTTGTCACACACCACGTGGACGAGATAATAGGTGAGTTCACGCATGCAATACTTCTCAAAGACGGCAAAGCAGTCGCGCAAGGCGGAAAAAACGACGTAGTGAACTCGGAAAACCTAAGCGCAGCATTTGGACTGAACATTACTGTGGAAAAAAGCGGCTGCAGATACGCGATAAAATACACCTAATCATTTATCCCAGAAAGTGACAGAAGCTGTGCGAGGTCAAACCCTTTATGGACAGCCATCACGTGCACGCCATGGCAGCTAGGACGTACTTGCCGGATAATATCAGCGGCCTGATTAAGACCCACAACTGCGGGGTCACTGGACTTAGAAAGCTCGGAAATCATCTGCTCAGGTATGTTGACACCAGGCACTTTCTCGTTCATGAAATTCGCCATATTCGCAGACTTCAGGGGCACAATTCCTGCAAGAACCACCGCATCCCTGGGCAGCTGTTTCACAAAATCCCGGAAAACATCAACGTCATAGACTGCCTGGGTCTGGAAGAATTTAGCACCTGCTGCGATTTTGCGAAGCGCGTTCTGAAGCTCAGCCTCAGCGTCTTCTGAGCAGGGGTTGAGTGCCGCACCAACCAGAAAATCTGTGCTTCCCTCAACTTTGTTGCCTGCGTGGTCAACGCCTTTGTTAAGCCCGACCACTGCTTCGATAAGTTGGGTGGAGTCAAAATCATATACTGGTTTCGCGTTGGGGTGGTCGCCGAGTCGTGGGTGGTCCCCAGTCACTGCGAGAAGATTTCGTATCCCGAGCATGTGTGCCCCAAGAAGGTCGGACTGAAGTGCTATCCTGTTTCTGTCCCTGCACGTCATCTGAAGAACTGGCTCAACACCATTGTCAAAAAGTAATTTGGAAACTACAAGAGAGGACGCCCTAACGCATGCGCGCTGGTTGTCTGTGACGTTGACTGCGTCGAACAAACCATCCCATTCCCTGACGGTCTCGAGTATCTCGTCCGCGTGTGTGGATTTTTTCGGTGCGACCTCGCAGGTGACTGTGAATTTCCCGGACGATATATTTTGCCGAAAGCTCATTTTGTCCTCCTGATTTCTCCGAGATTTTTGAGTTCGCCTTTTGCACGCAGTCTTCGGATGACCTCAGTCCAGGCGCACTCCTTTGAGCCGTCAACCTCGCATTTTCCGTCACTAACGCCGCCGCACGGGCCGTTAAGAAGCCCCTTACTGCATCGGGTCTTCACGCACACCCCCTCTGTCTCGTGTATTGTGCAGTCCCCGCACTGAATGCACCTCTGGCTGTAGTCGCCAATTCTCCTGACCACGCCAAGATATAGTGTGTTGTTTGAGGGTATCACCGGCTTGTCAGTCAGCTCAGATAATGCTTGCGCCCCGGACCCACAGGACATAGCAACCACCGCGTCAAATTCAGGTGCCTGATTCAGCGCCTTTCTTGATAGTCGCATGTCGCACTGCGCTTCGACAACGCCTGTGTAGATTACCTTGAATCCTTTTGCGCTGAGGTCGTCCGCCATCTGAGCGACCTCACGCTCACCGCCTGTGGCGCACGTTGTCGCGCACCTGCCACACCCAAGGACTGCGACTCTGCTGCATCCGCTGAGGGATTCAACAACCTCCTCGAATGGTTTCTGCTCGGTTATTATCATTTAGTTTGACAGACATAGGGTTTTACCCTAAAAAAAAGGATTATTATTTGATATATTCCCGATAGTATTGTAGCATATGACCACTGTGGTGCTTGACAAGCCGAAAGGCATGGGCTTCGACGTAAACCTAAAGGAGATATGCAGATTGGGTGTTCTCTAAAACTGGGATAACTTCTTCTGGTCGCCTTTGTAGTATCTGTCTTTCTCGCCAGTTAATGTTGGGTGTCCGTACATGCCGCCGCCGCCGCCGACGTACTTTATCCTGCCTTCCCTGAAGAGTTTTATAACCTTTCCGACTTCGGGGTCGAATGAGAGTATTTTGCCTATGTCCTCATCAACGAGGACGTTTATTTCAGTCTTGAACTCGTTAACTAGCTTATTCCAGTGAGCCTTCATCTTCTTGCTAGTGAGCGTCTTAATACCTGTAGCAAGGGATATCACCTCAGCCAGCGGCAGTATTCTCACATACGGCGGCCTGTGGCTTGGGTGAGCTGGTTTTTCAAGGTCTGCGAGCTCATTAACCCGCTCCTCAACACCCTTCTTAATCAGCCCCCCGCATTCTGGGCAGCGCCTTTTGAGAGTCTGCGCCTGACTCCAGCTGAATTTGAGATAACACCTCGTGCACGCAGTTATGTGGTACTTGCCCTCAAGTGGGTTCAAGCCCACATTGAGTGTGAAACATCTGTCGCCGTCTCGCTCTATAGCTTTTCGTATCTCATCAAATGATGGCTCCTTGATTTTGAGGCGGTTGAACTCGCGGCCAAGCCTGTGCGGCCAGGGGCTGTGGCAGTCGCTGTTGCTCATGAATGTCAAATCTGAAAGCTCACTTATTCTGTCAGCCATTTCGGTCTCAGCAGATAGGCCGAGCTCCAGGAACTTTATGTTTTTTAGGTTGTCGCCGTAGCATTCTGCGAGTGAGTTGTGGGATTTGTACATGCTCGTCCACGGCGTGAACGCGTGAGAGGGCCCGACCATGCCGCCGACCTCCAGTACCTCATCAACTATTTCTGCTCCTCCAAGGCGAATGTTAGGCCTACCGTCCGAGTCGATGTTGATGGAGTGTTTTTTCATGCGAAGATAAAGTTTGTCAGCTGCCTCAAGAGAAGGCAGAAGTATCACGTGGTGTACCCGGTTAATGTCTTCGACCTCAGTCTGTATCAGAAAGAGCGTGTCTGAAAAAGAGGTTGAGTAGAGCCCGTTTTTTTCCTTTAGATTATCTCTGAGGTGTTGTCTCCACCCGCTGTGGAGTGCGTCGCCTGTTGCGACAACGTCAAGTCCTTTAAGGGGTGCCTGTGTTGCGAGAAGCGGGATGCTCATCTCAGCGCTTGTACCGCCGGAGTATCTGCCGTGTATGTGGAAGTCGACGTCAGCCTCAATCATGTTGTGTTCTCCCTGAGCTCCAGCCTGAAAAGAGACGATTGATATTTGCCGAAGTCGAGGCTCTTGTGGTGCCAGTCCTCGTTTTCGACTGTGGCCACTAGGGTCGTCTTAAACTCGTTAAAGAGCTCAAGGCTGTAAAGCCCAGTAACAGGCAGTATCGTGTTGGTTTGGGCGTCAACGAGCGTCTGAGACTGAGGGTCAAACCTCAGGTTACTGTACTGTCGCAGGTTGGCCTTGTTAAAGAGGACACTCGGGTTCTGGGGGTTCGGGACTACTATGCCCTGAGGCAGGAAATCATAGGCAAGGCCAGCCGAGGTGATGTATAGGCTTGTGCCATTTGCAAGCTTTGCCCTAAGGTCTAAGAAATGAAGCTCCAAATCCGTGAGATTCAGGGGATTGGCCCTGCCGATGCTGCCAGACCTTTTAGCGTAGTATTCATAGTGGCGGCTCTCATCACCTCCGTGGACCCTTGAGCCCTCAGGCGTAAGCTCACCTATTTTTTTTGCGAACTCACATGGTCCACAGTACTGGCTCCTGTACTCAAGAAGCGGCGCGATGTTTGATAGCATCCAGATTATCAGCACAGCCAAGACGACGTAGGATATTTCAGGCTTCCACTTTTTAGCGGCGTACTCCAGGCCCCAACCGATAAAGAATGCCGCTGGAATGAACGCTGGGAAGATGAAATACGGCGACACCTGCTGGAAATTTCCAAGTATCAGAAAATACGGGACCATCCAACACATCATCGCAGCCCACACCAGCCTGTTCCGCTGATAGTTGAGGTAGATGGATGCGAAAAGCACACCCCAGCCGAGATATGTTATCGTCTTCGTCGCCCAAGGTATCGAGTAATCTGTTAGAAGCGGTGAATACAAAGTTATGCCGTCACCTTGTCTTGAGCCCTCCACAAGCAGCGCGTCAACAAGGTTGAATCCTGGCTCAGAAATCATCCTCGGCACAAACGCCGCGACAAAGACTGAGAGGATAACAACTGCGAAAACCAACGCGTCAAGCACTAGCTCATTAAGGGGTCGGTTAAGCGAAATCTTGTACCCACCCTTATTCTTGCTAAATTTTACTGGATTGCTTGCGTACACGTACAACATGAGGAATGCAGGAATCAAAAGGAACTCCTGCTGCCTTATCGCTATCGTGTAGCCCATCACAGCCGCAGCCAAGACCTTGTATTTCAGACGCCCAGACTCACCAGCCTTCAATGCGAGGATGAGGGACGCTAACATAAAACACACGCCAAGCATCTGGTCCTTAACGTAGGTTGAAAGAGAAAGATGAAGCGGCATGAAACATAGTACAAGCGCCGAGAAAATAGCAGTAAGTTTTGAAGAAGTCAATTTCAGCGCTAAAACATACAATAGGTAGACGCTAAGGCTACCGAAGAATAGGGATGAGAATATCAGAAGGCTCTCTGCAGAGGTGGCGCCAGTTAAAGTGTGGTAAACCCAAAAAAGGCCGGATGTGACGGCGGCGTACCCAGGATAACCCAAGCCCTGCAAATAGTATAATTTACCGTCTGCGACGCTGTGCTCAGCCTCTGCGACAGCTATGACAGAGTCTGTGTGGAAAAGGCCATCAGGCCAGAAATAAAGACGCACAATAAGCGCCAACAAAAAAAGCGCTAGAGGAACATACTTGAAAAGATCACTACCCGATTCTGTGCTTTTCTTTTTCCTAGCCATCCTTGAAGATGTTAATAGGATGTTGTCTAAATAAATATTATATTGGCTAAAATGGCTTTTAGACGTGCTCAGGTGGCGACAGAGTACCTGATAATCCTGTCGGTCGTCGTCTCAATAGCGCTCATCGTCGTGTCGGTGCTGGGGCAGTTCATAGATTTCTTCGGCGGAATAGATGAGAAGCAAAGCAGGCTATACTGGGGGACCCAAGAGATCAGCATAACATTTTGGAGGGTATTTAGCGATGGAAACGCCGAGATAGTTGTGAAAAACAACCTCGTCAACGACATAAAAATAACGGACGTCATCGTCAACGGCGAATACATGGTATCCGGCGCCGAAATATACATACCAGTCGCTGCAGAAACAAAAATAACAGGACAAATAGAACCAGGAACCGGCGAATACGAGCTCAACTTCGACTTTATTTACGAAATAGTATTAGAATAAGATGAATACTGTGGGAAAACGCATTTTTGCAATGTGTGCCCTGACAATAATTATCTCAGTCACCTGCTCAGCCAACATAATACAGGAGTTCACAGGCAAAGTACCGGTTGTTGGGAGATATATCGAAACCGACTCAACCACAAGCACAATAGCCCCAACCACAACCACCATAGCCCCAACCACAAGCACAATAGCCCCAACCACTACAACAACAACTACCACAACAACTACGACAACTACCACAACAACTACGACAACTACCACAACAACTACCACAACAACGAGCACCACTACAACCACTACTACCACTACGACAACGACAATCCCGCCCGCCAACTACGTGTGGCAGAGCTGCGAATACGGAACACTAAGCGGACCAAACGCCTGGAACTACATACTAGGTTATAAGTTCACACCCCAAACAAGTGGTTACGTAACCGAGCTTTGCGCATATGTTCAGGGCACAAAGACCGTCAAACTTTGGGATATGAGCCTAAACGAGCTGGCGCAAACAACAATAACTGCAAGCGCCAACTGGGCGTGCAACAGCATAAACCCGGTGACAGTACAAGCCGGACAAAGCTACTACGTCGCAGCCTGCATGCAAGGCAGCGGAGGATACTACCGCTACAACATAAACCTACCAAATACCTGTCAAAACGTCAGGATAGACAGCACAGTATACCTGAGCACAACAGGGTGCACGATGACGTCAGCCCCAACCACATACCAGACAGACATGTACGGGATGGCAGACATAAAATTCGCACAGGACCCATACGCGACCACAACCACGACAACCACGACAACAAGCACCACAACCACAACAATACAAGCAAACAACAACGTCTGGAAACCAATAGAATACGGAACACTAAACGGCCCAATAGCATGGGACTACATAATGGGCTACCAACTAACACCCCAGACAACAGGACAAGTAAACCAACTATGCGCCTACGTACAAGGCACCAAAACAGTCAAACTATGGAATAGCAACAACCAAGAACTAGCCCAAACCACAATAACAGCCAACGGAAACTGGGCCTGCAGCAACATAGACCCCATAACACTACAAACCGGACAAACATACAAAGTAGGAGTATGCGTACAAGGCTCATCAGGATACTACCGCTCAGGCATAACACTACCAAAAACCAACAACAACATAAGAATGGACAACAGCTTCTACTACAGCACCAGCGGATGCACACTAAGCGGAATAACCGGCACTGCAACAGACTACATGTATGGAATGGCAGACATGCAATTCCAAAGCACAGGACAAACAACCACAACAACCACGATAG
>CAYXON010000005.1:11617-15490 GCA_964467145.1 uncultured archaeon
AATACGCACTATGCTACACAGGAGGAACACAAACCACAACAACAACCTCGACAACCACAACAACAACCACAATAGCTGGACAAGAAAACTATGTATGGCAAAGTGCTGAACACGGAACATTACTCGGGCCGAACGCCTGGAACTACATATTAGGGTACAAATTCACACCCCAGCAAACCGGCCAAATAACCAAACTATGCGCATACGTGCAGGGCACAAAAATAGTGAAACTATGGGATATGAGCCTGAACGAACTGGCGCAAACAACGATAACTGCAAACGCCAACTGGGCGTGCAACAGCATAAACCCAGTCACAGTACAAGCCGGACAAAGCTACTACGTCGCAGCCTGCATGCAAGGCAGCGGAGGATACTACCGCTACAACATAAACCTACCAAATACCTGTCAAAACGTCAGGATAGACAGCACAGTATACCTGAGCACAACAGGGTGCACGATGACGTCAACCCCAACCACATACCAGACAGACATGTACGGGATGGCGGACGTAGCCATAGAGTATTAACAGTCAAAAACGCTATAGCTAAACAACATGATTTTCTCGCATTCCCGCATAGAGTGCTTTGAGAAGTGTCCACGCTGCTTCAAATACAAGTACATAAAGAAGGTGCCTGAGCTCTTTGACACAGTCGAAAGATTCATGGGCTCACGCGTCCACGAGGCGCTTGAGGGACTTTACGCAAGTGTTAAGGCAGGGGGTTTGCCGCCGCTTAATGAGGTCCTAGGAAGCTACAACAGGCTGTGGGAGAGGAACTTCACAGACGATGTGGTCGTCAACGGCGAGGGCAAAACCCACGCAGACTACATGATAGTTGGCGAGAGATGCATCTCAGACTACTACACCAGGCATGAGCCGTTCAACCAAGCGGATATTATATCATGTGAGATGCGGATTAATGCAGACCTGCTCGGCGACGGCAACTACAAGCTTGTCGGCTTCATAGACAGGGTAGACAGACGAGGCGACGGCTGCTTGGAGATACACGATTACAAAACTGGTAAGCGGGTGCCAAGCCAAAACAAGGTCGACTCCGACCGGCAGCTTGCGATATACGAGATAGGACTGAGACAAAAGTTCAACAACTTGGAGGACGTCGAATATGTCTGGCACTATCTCGCACACGACCGGATGCTCAGGTCAAAAAACACACCAGATGAACTTGAAACTCAGAAGAATGGAATAATAAAGTCGATACACCAGATAGAGGAGTGCATCGTCGAAGACTGGTTCCCCCCGAAAAAAACCCCAAGATGCGCATGGTGCGAGTACAAAAGCATCTGCGACGGCGACGACAACTCAAACGCGCTAAGACAATCAAGGATAAACGACTTCTAATTTGATTTTTTTATTGTGAAGCCGCCTTCAGTGATGCGACGTAGTCCCTCAATTTTTTCCCATCTTGTTTTTCAACTTCTTTGACTATTGCTGAGCCGACTATTGCTGCGTCCGCACCATATGACAGTACGTCAGCGACCTGCTGAGGGGTGCTTATCCCGAATCCGACAACCAACGGCGTCTTGGTGTGGCGCCTTATCCGTGCTATGAGTTTTTTGAGGTTGGGGTAGAGTGTTTTGCGCGCGCCCGTAGTGCCTAAAAGTGCTACGACATATATGAACCCTGACGCCTTCTTTGATATTTTTTTCAGACGATCATCAGGGGTTGTCTCAGCCACAAGGAATATGAAGTCTACCCTGTTTTTCTTGAGGTAGCTGATGAACTCCCCAGCCTCCTCAATCGGCAAATCAGGGACTATAACCCCCTGAACACCGTTTAGAGCGCATGATTTGGCGAATTTTGCAGGCCCGTACTGGAGGATTATGTTGTAGTAGGTCAGGCACACGATGGGAGTATCATATCTTGAACTCACCTTTTTTGTGAGCTGGAAATACTTGGCTGGCGTCATCCCGAGCTCAAGCGCTTTAGTAGAGGCCTTCTGGATTGTGGGCCCGTCCGCTATAGGGTCAGAAAATGGAAGTCCAATTTCCAAAACGTCGGCTCCCGACTCTATCACGTCGCACGCAGCCTCAAAAGATTTTTCAATCGTAGGGTGCCCGCCGACTATGAATGCGATGAGTTTTCCACCGCCAGATAGTGTCTTCTCAAGTGTGTTCATAGTTTCACCCCCAAGTAGTCGCCGATTGTGTGGACGTCCTTGTCACCGCGCCCAGATACTGTGACGACCATTATTTTGCCTTTCATTTTACTGGCGAGCTTTAGCGCATATGCTACTGCGTGCGCGCTCTCAAGAGCAGGCAGTATCCCTTCTACTTCGCATAGTTTCTTCACTGCCTTGATTGCCTCATCGTCTGTGGCAGAGGCTGCCTCAAGCCTTTCGGTTTTCAGAAGATGTGACAGCTGAGGTCCAACGCCGGGATAGTCAAGTCCTGCGGAGATACTGTATGAGTGCTGTATCTGCCCGTCTTTGTCTTGCAGGAGCTTGCTCATCATCCCATGGAGTACGCCATCTCTTCCTTTGGCGAGTGTCGCACCGTGTTGTTTGGTGTTGACTCCTTTGCCTGCTGCCTCAACGCCGATTAGCCGTACTTGTTCGTCTTTTATGAAGTTTGCAAATGTTCCCATCGCGTTTGAGCCGCCTCCAACGCAAGCTATTAATGCGTCAGGGAGCCTGCCCTCCTTCGTCTTTATCTGTTTTTTTATTTCTTTTCCGATTATCTTCTGGAATTCGCGGACTATTGTCGGGTAAGGGTGCGGTCCGACAACTGAGCCTATGCAGTAGTAGGTGTCGTAGACGTTTGCTAACCAGTCGCGCAGAGCCTCGTTTGTGGCGTCCTTTAGGGTGCAGGTTCCGGATGTTACTGGGTTGACGTGGGCGCCCATGAGCTCCATCCTGAAGACATTGAGTTTCTGCCGCTTTATGTCCTCTGTTCCCATGTAGACCTCGCATTTCAGCCCGAGTCTTGCGCACGCTATCGCGGTTGCGACGCCGTGCTGGCCGGCACCTGTCTCGGCTATTACGCGTTTTTTGCCCATTTTCTTGGCTAGAAGGACTTGCCCGAGGGTGTTGTTGAGTTTGTGGGCTCCCCCGTGGACTAGGTCCTCGCGTTTAAGGTATATTTTGGCGCCGTACTGGCGGCTCAGGTTTTCAGCAAAGTACAGTGGGGTTGGCCTTCCACCGTATTCAGTCAAAAGGTACTTTAGTTCTTTTTGGAATTTTTTGTCTTTCTGGCATTTTTTGAATTCACGCTCAAGCTCAGAAAGCGCTGGCATCAATGTCTCTGGCACGTACTGGCCCCCGTATGCTCCGAATTTTCCTAGTGGCATTTTGCCTCGCTTATGAACTTTAGTATTTTGACGGGGTCCTTTATACCTGGTGCGGACTCGACCCCGCTTGATGTGTCAACGCCGTAGGGCCGTATCTGCTCGAGCCGTTCTCTGACGTTTTCTGGCGTTAGCCCACCAGATAACATCATGGATTTTTTTGTTTTTGCCTTTATTTCCAAATCCAATCTTATGTCGTGTGTGCTGCCTGTGCCGCCGACTTTTTCACCTACTTGTGTGTCGACAAGGATTATGCCCGCCTCTTTTTCAACTGCCATCAAGTATCCCAGGTCTACTTTGTCCCTTACGTGTATAGCCTTTATGATTTCACATTCTGTCAATGATTTTATATCACGTATCAGCTTTGGAGATTCTGTACCGTGGAGTTGTATCGCGTCAGGCCTTAGTGCGTCAAATATATTCTTTGCTTCTTGAGCAGTCTTTGGCATGATTACTGCGACAAGCTTGTGGGGGATAGCTGATATTGCTTTTTTTATATTGAGAGCCTGTTGAAGATTTATTTTGCGCGGAGTCTCCACAGGGACGTCGACTATTACGCCTATGTAGTCTG
>CAYXON010000006.1:0-15423 GCA_964467145.1 uncultured archaeon
TGTAGCGTCCATCCTTTGCAGCAAAGGCGTGGCATCCAGCCTCCATGGCGCGTGTGTCGTTTCCTGTTGCCAAAACCACTGATGTGACGCCGTTCATTATGCCCTTGTTGTGGGTTACTGCCCTGTATACGTCGTTTGCTGCGAGTTTGTAGGCTAGTATTATCCTATCAACGACATCCTCCCCCCCGACTGAGTCTTTCGGTATTTTGGCTGTTGCATTTGCTGTGCGCTCAAGGGCGTAGTTTGAGAGTATCCTCAAAACAACCTCCCCACCAGATAGTTCCCCTATCTTTGGAGCGAGCGCCTCGCACATGGTGTTGACGGCGTTTGCTCCCATGGCGTCTGCGACGTTTACGTGAAGGTGGACGACGAGCATGCCAGCGATGTCTCTGACTTTCAGGTCTTTGACTCCTCCCCCGAATTTTACGAGTGTCGGGTCAAGAGATTGTGCAAAGTCTATGAGCTCCTTTTTGGCAGATAGTATTTTTTCTTTGGCTCCTTCTTTGGCATCAACCACCTGTATCTGCCCTATCATTATGGGTTCTGTGCTTGAGGCCTTGAATCCGCCACCCTCCCTTATCATCTTTGCGGCGTTTGATGCTGCTGCGACAACAGACGGTTCCTCGCTGACCATGGGTATCAGATAATCTCTGCCGTTTATTTGGAAGTTGACTGCGACACCCATCGGCAGCTCGAATGTGCTGATGACGTTTTCTATCATCTTATCGGCTTTTTCAGATGTCAATCCTATGCCAGCTAACGTGTCCTGCTCATCTTGTGTGAGATTCGCATCTGATGATACCCTCTTGAGTCTTTCTGCGACGCTTAGCTTGTAAAATCCTGATATCTTGGAGTTCATGGCAAAAATGATTGTGAATATCTTAATATATCTCCTATTCGTAGGCTGACTCGTATGCTTCGTAGTCGTCTATGCCATAGTCGTCTCCCCTGCAATTTGATAGTTCAATCTGGTCGTTGACTGAGGGGATTCCCTTCTTTTTGCCGTGAGTGCATTTGCCGTTCAGGCAGTAGTCGCAGTAGTCGCAGCACCCGCTCTTGTCGTCGCAGTGCTCATAGTCTGGGCAGTTGGGGCAGCACTTGCGTTTTTTAGATTTTTTGTCAAGCGATTTGCCTTTTGGTTTTGCGGCCGTCTTTTTGGCAACACTCTTTTTTACCGTCTTTTTTAACTCTTTCTTTTTCGCCGTTTTTTCCACCTTAGTTTTTTTGGTTGCCATTTCCTACCCATTGGCTAAAAATGATTTAAACTTAAGTTGTTTGCCTATAAAAATGCTGGAGTGTTATAGTCTATCCTATGGTCGATGAACTCACCATAACATATGTCCTATTTCTGGCGGTTGTCTTCTTTGTCGCCCTGCCAGATGCTGTGAAATCCATCAGGCTATACTCTCGAAGGGATAGGTTCAAGTGCATGATGTGCGGCACCTGCTGCAGGTTCAAACACATCCAGTTGACCTCTGAGGACATAATCCGGCTTGAGGCAGCTGGTAAAAAGGACTTTTTCAAAAACCAAAATGGCGAGAAATCACTGAAGAGGGTGCGTGGGAGGTGTGTTTTCGTAAAGGACGACAAATGCACGGTGCATGAAATCCGCCCCACAGTATGCAGAAGCTTCCCTTTTTTCAAAATCTACGGCATAGGATACGCCCAGAAATCAAGTTTTTGCCCGGCACTTGATGAGCTTCAAAAATGACAGACCCTGTCAAAAAACACGTCAAATCAGTGATGTGGATACGGGATGAGCTCTATGACCTGGATGATTTCGCAAATCCTGTGATAGGTATACGGGACTTCGACGACGCAGTGTGCCTGCGCTTTGACGGAATTATCACAGCATCCTCTGACGGCCCATACACTAAAAGGCTTGTGATGAAGTCAGCCCTAGTACATGCGGCAACAGATGTCGCAGTAAAAGGCGCTATACCGATTTTCGCACTTGACTGCGTGATAGGTGTTGAAGAGGACGTCCGCGAGATGATAGGCTCTCTAAAAAAACAGGCGCGTCACATGCGCATAGCATTAATCGGCGGCAACACACTCATTGAGGAAGCGGACCCTAGGTGTTCGATAACAGTATTTGGAAAACTAATGACAAAGGAGCCGATACGTGATTGTGGTGCGAAATCAGGGGACGTGGTCGCACTATTTGGAAAACCAATCTGGGGCGAGCAAGACGAGAGGCTCGAACTTGCCAAACTCATGTTTGACACCTGGTTTGAGGCGCTTAAGAAAGTCCACGTTAACGCGGCAAAGGACGTCACCAAAGGCGGGCTTGTGGCGACAATATACGAGCTAGAGGAAAAATCAAAAATAAAAATCACCATAACAGACCAACCATATCTGATGGCGAGAAACCTCGACAACTTCATAATAACGCTCCCAGAAGACGAATACATCAAGCTCGGGGAAATCTGCTCAGAAAAAGGATGCGAACTAAGACGCATTGGCTCAGTAACCTAAAGTTTATCTGGTTCTGGCTGCCATGCCGTAGTTGAAGTCTTTGACTTCCACTGGGCTCATGTGGAGGGTTGCGCACCTTATTAGTTTGTCGTCTTTGTTGACTACCACGCATTCGTCGCCTGCCCTAAGCTCTGGGTCGACGTCTTTGACGAATTTTGCCATCACTGATTTGCCTTCTGAAACGCACTTCACAGCCTCTGGGTCGTCTTTCATGATGACCCTGAGATTTGGTGTGGGAAACATCTCAATGAGCCTTTGCGCGAGTGTTTCATGCGGTATTATGAAGTGGTCTGATGCCCGAACAGACGCTATCATCTGCCCCTTCTCATAGAGCCACCTTATCCTTTTGGTGTTTTTTGACTTTTTCACGACAATATTGTCTGGCAGGGCTTTACCGGCGCCTTGCCCGAACTGGTATTCCATAATGGCTCTTAGCTTGTGGATGTCACGAACCTTCGGCGCAGGTTCTGCGCACATGCTTTGCACGCCGTTGAATGGGTAGATGTCAAGGAGCTCCTCGTTAACCTCACCGAACGGGTAAAGCTCCAAGGTGTTGTGGGTTGAGACTCGCTTCATCCTTGTGGTCGCGTTCAAGACTTCACTCCTCCTTTTTGATTCCTCTCCTGTGACATAAAGCGCCTTCTTCTTCGTCACAAGGTCAAGTTCCGCGACCCATTCCATGTGGTTCATAAGGGATTTAAGAGCTTTGAAAAGAAGCGGGTGGCTTCTTGCCTGAATGGCAACAAGCTCAAAAAGTCTTCCCGCAGATATGGCTTGTTTGACTTTTTCTATCATGGCGTAGGAGACGTGCAGGTTATGTCTTGCCAGCGCCCTCACCTTGTCATCGCCATAAAGTCTTTTCAGCCCTAGACCGTGTTCTGAACAAACCGGGCACGTGCATGAGATGTATTCCAGCGACTCCAGGTGTTCGGTGCCGTAGTCTGTCATGTACCTGTCGTCTTGCGCATATAGCGCGTAGGCTGCAGAATCAAATAGGTCACATCCAAGATACGTGGCAAGCGGGAAAATCATCGGGTGTCCGAGCCCGAACGCGTGGACTGCGGTGTCAGCCGGCAGATTCTTCTTAACAGCAGCAATCACATCAACAAGTTCTGCGAGCCTGTATGACTCCATGAGCGGGACGATACCTCCTATCGCCGCGAGCTTGAAGTTTTTGCCAATCTCACGCGCAGCATGAGCCCTAAGGTCCGGGTACTTACCCCCCTGCACCGCCGCGTTAACCGCAAACCCAGCACCTACTGCTTCGGCGGCCCGCTCAAGCGTTGTATTAAGCTGCTCGCTAGCCCTTGGCTTGAAGGTGTCTGGCATGCTTGGTATGTCAAGGAAGGATCCTATGTCTGTGCCAATCTTCTCCTCGAACTCGATTATCCCCTTATTTGATGTTTCAACAGCGCCATAGACCATCAGCTGGTAGCTTCCAGAATCTGTTGCTATAACCCCGTCAAAGCCAAGAAGCTCGTGTATTCCGACCTCCTCAACCTTTTTCCTGAGTTCATCGTTTTTCAAAAGCATGTAGGCGTTTGTCATAATCGCCTGCGGGTTGAACTCTGAAACTAGCTCCTCAATAGAGAGTGTTGGTTTGAGTGGATTGTAGACTGGCATAAGGGTTGGGGTCTCAACTAATCTCTCCCCGCACCTGACTCTTGCAATTCTTCCTGCCCCGTCCTTGGCCCTTAACTCAAGCGAAAAATCCATATTTATACGGCACGACTTAATAGACTAGGGTACCCATTTAAATAAACGGTGATAACATGAAGGACATAGAGGGCCTTATGGTCGGGGACGCAATGACGCGGGGCGTCATATGCGTTGACGTGGAAGACACGGTTAGGAAAGCTGCTGAAGTCATGAAGAAAAACGACATAAGCGGTGTCGTAGTCACTAAAAAAGGGGATGGCGTCGGCGTTGTGACCGAGCGCGACATAATCTGCAAAATAGTCGCCGAAGGCAGAAGACCAGACGACATCACAGTCAGGCAAATAATGACCTCGCCCCTGATAACAATACAGCCTGATGCTGACATAGACGATGCCGCAAGGCTCATGCGCGACAAAGACGTACGAAGGCTAGTCGTCTCAGAAAAGGGAAGGATAATCGGTGTCATAAGCGAGTTCGACATAGTCAAGATAGAGCCCGCACTACACACCATAATCAAGGAGACATACAACTGGCAGATACACCAGGCGCACGCAGCCGCGGAAGGGTATGTCGCAGGAGTCTGTGAGAGCTGCGAGAACTACAGCGAGAAACTAACAAACTACGACGGACGAATGATATGTGCAGAGTGCAGGACACAGTAAAATGCTTGAGCTTTCAATGATTCGGGAAACCCCCGAGAAAGTGGAGGCAGACCTCAAAAAAAGAGGCGACACAGAAAAACTAACGTGGCTTTCTGACCTTCTTGAAAAGGACAAACTTTGGCGCACACTAAAACGGGATTCTGACGAGCTTCGCGCAAGAAGAAACACCCTCACCCGCGAAGTCCAGAACGCTAAAAAAAACGGGCAAGACCCTGCAAAACTCATAGATGAAGCCAAGAAAATTCCCGAAACCATAAAACAGGCTGAGGCCTCGATGGATGAGCTGAGAACTACAGTTAACCAATATCTGATGCGGCTCCCGAACATACTGCACGAGAGTGTACCTCTGGGAAAATCAGATGAGGACAACGTCTGCGTCAGGGAGTGGGGCCAAAAAAGAAAGCCCGAATTTGAGCTCAAACACCACGGAGAGCTTGCAGCTGAGCTAGGGCTGGCAGACTTTGAGCGGGCAGTAAAGATATCTGGTGCAGGATTCTTTTTTCTGAAAGGTGACTTAGCCTTTATGGATTTGGCGCTTCAACGGCTTGCAGCCGACATGCTATGTGAGCGCGGGTTCACACTTGTGCAGCCGCCGTTTCTTATGAGGCGAAAACCCTATGAGGGCGTCACAGATCTCAATGATTTCGAAAACGTCATGTACAAGGTCGACGGCGAAGACCTTTACATGATAGCTACAAGCGAGCACCCAATAGCTGCGATGCACCAGGACGAAATAATGGAAAAAGGTCAGTTGCCACTGAAGTACGCGGGCCTTAGCACCAATTTCAGAAAGGAAATTGGAAAGCACGGTCTTGACGAGCGCGGGCTTTTCAGAGTTCATCAATTCAACAAGATAGAACAATTCATATTCTGCGAACCAGCCGACAGCTGGGGATATCATGAGGAGCTCATAAAAAATGCGGAAGACCTGATGAAATCCCTTGAGATGCCCTACCGGGTCGTCAACGTCTGCACAGGCGACATAGGCACGGTCGCAGCCAAAAAATACGACCTTGAAGGTTGGAGCCCCAGACAAGAAAAATACATAGAGCTGATGAGCTGCTCAAACTGCACATCATATCAGGCCGCTCGCCTCAACATAAGGTTTAGGGGCAAAGACTCAAACGAGTACCTGCACACACTAAACAGCACAATGGTTGCAACATCCCGGGCACTGCGCCTAATAATAGAAAACTACCAGACACCCGAAGGCGAGATAGAAATCCCAAAAGTCCTCCGCCCCTACATGGGAGGCAAAAAAATAATAACAAGATGATAAACGAGATACGGGACTACCTGATACTCGACGTCGAATCATGCCCGAACAATCTCAAAGGCTATGACACACTGTCTGAGGAGGACAAACTAAAGCTTCTCAATCCAATAGACTCAAGGATTGTTGCGTTGGGTGTCCGCCACAAAGGAGAAGATACAATCATCTTAGCAGGTGATGAGAAAAAGATGCTTGAGGAATTTTGGATTCTCTGGAAAAAGAAGATGATGGGCGACCCCACCCTCAAGGTTGTCGGATTCAACATAAAAGAGTTTGACATACCCTTCATAGTCACAAGAAGCTTCATAAACGACGTTGAAGTATTCCCCTTCACACTAAACAAGATAATCGACATAAGGGAGAAGATATCAGCTTACAGGTGGGGCAGGACACGGGGAAGACTCAAGGAGTACGCAGCACTCATAGGCGTTGAGGATCTCGGCATTGACGGATCTGACGTCGCAGGTCTTTGCGCAAAAGGAGAATTTGAAACACTGCGGAAATACCTCCTAAACGACCTTCTAATAACTGACAAGATGTTTCAGCGCCTTCTGAAAACTAAAATCGCTTACATAACACATAAATGAGACTTTTTTATATCCTCCCAACCTTATAGACTCCCTATGGGCGGGCTCACTTCTGTTGGCAGAGCACCTGAGCTGGAAAAACCGAAAAAGGGGCAGTGGAGAACTATTTTCGCAGTCTTAGCATTTCTAGTACTCGCCCTAATGCTGTTTGCCATAGTCAGTTCAGTCGTGGTTTTAACAATAGCGTCAAAGCTCACAACAACCTCCACGACAACCACTACCGCGCCAACCACGTCATCCACAACATCAACCACAATAACATCAACTTTAACCACATCGTCAACCACTACATCATCAACCACATCGTCAACCACAACCACGACTTCAACGACTTCTACAACGCTTTGCGGCGGTCAAGTTGGCGTCTACTTCAACCTGGCGTGCGCAGGAACTGCCCCCTGTAACGAAGGATTTATCCTGAACTCTAATAATCTGTGCGTTCCAGTCGAGTGCGCTCCAACAGCCAACAGCGGAAGAGACGGATGCGGCTCATACGCGCTTGACTGGTGCACGCAAAACGCAAAATACTACTAGGTTACCACCTCTTTTTTATACTCCCGCAGCCTAGTTTTTGACCCATGCTAAAGATAACCCCCTATCTTGGGGCAACAGTGTTGATAGTCTCAATCGCGGGAGTATTCTACCCGCTTCTTGGGTATTTTCTGCCCCTAGTTTTCGCAACACTTACCATAACCTGCCTTTTCAGGGGCAGGTGGTTCTGCGGCAACCTTTGTCCGCGGGGAAGCCTAAACGATTTCTGGATATCAAAGATTTCACTCAAAAGGAAGATACCAAAGATATTCAAAACCCCTCTTGTGAGAGCCCCCATTTTTGTCGCGCTCATGGCTTTCATGACTTACCGGATAATACAAACCAATGGTGTGATTGAGGCTATGGGGATGGTTTTCGTCACAATGTGTATCGTCACAACAGCTGCTGCAATCCTACTAGGTGTCGCATTCAGTCCAAGAGCATGGTGCACATTGTGCCCTATGGGAAGTCTGCAGGCAGTGGTTGGCGGCGGTAAAAAAACGCTTTCTTTTGACAGCATAAAATGCATTGACTGCAACCTCTGTAACATAGCATGTCCAATGCAGCTTAAGGCTAACAGGTGCGAGAACGACCCGGACTGCATAAGGTGTGGAAGATGCGTCAGCTCATGCCCGGCCGGCGCCCTCAGATTCTAAAACTTCAGTTCTATGTCGCACATTGGAGTGAGTGTTCTGACAAGGTCCTCAACCTCCTTCTTTTCGATAGTCAGTATAACTCCAACGAGCTTTTCAAGTCTTATCTTGTTTATGAGATAATGCGTGAACTCCTTCACGCTCTTGTCAGTGTTGTATATGAGAAGAGAAGACAGCGAATCCATGAATAGGAATTTTTTCTCAGACTTTACTTTCGCAAGCATCCTGTCAAGGTACATGCTTATCTCCTCAAGCGAGCTTGGGTTTTCGATGTATGTGACCTTCTCGTTTGGCGGGCCGCCCTGTGCCTTTCCAGCCATAAGCGATATGCAGTCTATGAAGTACACATCGTCTGTTGAGACATTTGCGGCTGAAAGTATCGATGATATTCCGTCAGACGGTTTTGTGATGCTCAAGTAAACACCTCCCATCTTCTTCTCGTTAACAAGTTTCTGAGCCATATTTGATATCACTGGTATGTGGTTTTCGCTCTTTGCAGTTATCATTATCACGCGCTGATTTTCGAAATCGGAAATCTTAGACGCTATTATCGACCTGATATCCAGTTTTTCCTCAACCTTCTGCGGCTCCGGCTGATATTGTCTCGCATAAGTCTGCTGGACACCTTTTTCCATCTGGTTTTCTATCTCCCGTATAAGGTTTCTCAGCTCCGGGCTCATGCCAGTCGATATTATGACTGGAATCCCATTTTTTCTGGATATCTTGAAATACCCTCTAAGAGACGGCAGGAACTTGACGAAAGTATATGCCCCGACTATCGCAGAACCAGCCATAACAACCTTTAGAAGAAGCTCAACAGGAAGTGCGTCCCCCAATCCGGTGTTTATCGTGTTTATGAGGTCTGTTGTGGGCTGTATGAACGGTTTTCCCATGTCATAAAAGAATAATATGCCAGATAATGCGGCAAGACCGACGGCTTTGCCGAGTTCATCCCACCTTATTGCCGTTACGTGCTGGAGGTTACTGATGTCAGAGTACGGTACCTCAACGAACGCTGGCGGGAACTTCCGCACAAAGCTTATCCTCTGCTTTGAAGTCACGACCTCGTAGTTGCCTATCCTGAGTTTGTTAATAACATCCTCACCATCAGGCAGATATCCATCTGATTTGTCTCCTTCTGTCATGGCTTTATTGTACATCAGCCTTGAACATCGGTAGCAGGTTGATGCCCTCCTCCATTATCTTCAGGACCTGCTTGTTCCTTGAGTGGGCGATGCCCCTCATCTTTATCACCTGCAGGGTTCTTATGAGCTCCCCCTTCCTCTCAAAGTCTGAAAGAAGTATCACACCATCTGCTATGAATTCCTCGACCCCAAACATCGAGTACTGGAAAGTCTGGGGTGGTATCTCCGAAATTATCATTGTCGTGCAGTCAAGATATCTCAGCATGAAACCCAACTCCATTATCAAATCTCGTATCTTGTCTTTCTCCTCGATGTTCTGGCAGACTGCGGTTATCGAGTCTATAACGACCCTTTTCGCACCACTCTCCTCTATCATCTCCCTGATTATGTCAAGAACCCCGCTTATGTCGTCAAAATCGAGTCCCTTAAGCCTTATGTTTTTTGTAATGTTCACGACCTTTACTTTGTCAGTGTCCATAATCTTCTGGTCGTAGAACTTGAACGAGCTCATGTTGCTTATGACGCTGTCTGCAGCCTCAACAAGGCATATGTATATTCCGTTTTCCCCCTGTTTTGCGCCGTTGAATAGGAATTGTTGAGTAAGCACAGTCTTTCCGGTTCCTGCGCTGCCTGCGACAAGGACGCAGTTGTTTTTGGGTATCCCACCAACAAGCAGGTCATCTAGGCCTGATATCCCCGTCTTTATCTGTTGCCTCATCGTTAATTATTCATAGGATAGTATATAAAACATCCATTAGCGTGGGTAAATAAGATGGCTGCGTCAGACAGGTATTTCATGGTTGATGAGAGACTACTCGGGGAAATTGTGGGCTTTGCAGGCCTTTGCCCGCAAGATGTTGTCCTGGAGGTTGGGGCAGGCTCTGGCAACCTGACCGAATACATCGCGGAAAAATGCAAGGTTATTGCACTTGAGAAAGAGCATGACCTTGTGGGAAGACTTCGCAAGAGATTCGACTCAAACACCAACGTAGACGTTATAGAATGCGACGCACTCAAGTATGTGTTCCCACCACACAATAAGATAGTCTCAAACATACCCTACAGCATCAGCAGAAAACTCGTTGAGCGGTTCATAACCGGCGGCTTTGAGCTAGCGGTGCTTGTGGTCCAGCGGGAGTTCGCGGAAAAACTCTGCGCGAACCCAGGACACCCCAACTACCGCATGCTATCTGCACTCACACAATCAACCTGCTCTGCCGAGATATTGTGTGATATCCCACCAGAAGCCTTTGAGCCAAGGCCTGATGTGACAAGCTCTGTTATAAGGCTAAGACAAAGCTGGCGCCCCCCAAGTGCGTACATACCATTTCTCAACAGTCTTTTCAGCCAGAAGAACAAGAAGATACGAAATATACTCAAAGACCCAGGCCAGTTCAGTCAGCTCAAGCCACTCGACCTGCCGCCTGAGGGTTTTAAAAGCCTTTTTGAGCGTATTTAATACCCTCACTCCATATAGTATTTCCTGGTGATTTCAAGGATGGCTAAACCTAAAAAGGGCACAAAACTTCTAAAAGAAGGCTTTGCGAAGATGGTTAAACGCGGCGTCGTAATGGACGTCACAAACGCCGAGCAAGCCTCAATAGCTGAGGACGCTGGAGCGTGCGCGGTCATGGCACTTGAGCGAGTACCATCTGACATCCGCGCCCAAGGAGGCGTTGCTAGGATGAGCGACCCACTTAAGATACAAGAGATACTTGATACCGTCACAATACCTGTCATGGCCAAGTGCAGGATAGGACACTTCGCAGAAGCCCAAGTACTGCAGGAGATGGGAGTCGACATGATAGATGAGAGCGAAGTGCTCACTATGGCTGACGAGCAAAATCACGTCGACAAAACCAAGTTCACAGTCCCATTCGTCTGCGGATGCAGAAACCTCGGCGAAGCCCTAAGAAGGATAAGCGAGGGCGCCGCGATGATGCGCACCAAAGGCGAGGCAGGAACCGGAAACATAGTCGAGGCAGTCCGCCACATGAGATCAGTCATCAGCGAGATAGAGCGGATAAAAAGCATGAGCGAGGACGAACTCTACAGCGAAGCCAAACAACTAGTAGCCCCAATAGATCTCGTGCGCGAAGTCAAAAGACTGGGCAGGATGCCGGTAGTCAACTTCTCAGCAGGAGGCATTGCAACACCAGCCGACGCATCCCTTATGATGCAGCTTGGCGCAGACGGCAACTTCGTAGGCTCTGGAATATTCAAAAGCCAAAACCCCGAAATAATGGCAAAAGCCATAGTCGAGGCCACACTCCACTTTGACAAACCCCTGGTAATCGCAGAAGTCAGCAAGGGACTGGGAAGCGCCATGCCAGGTCTTGAGATATCAACGCTTTCGCAGAGGCTTCAGGAACGAGGTGTGTGATGCAGGCCAAGGACATAATGTCCACGGAAGTAGTGTTCGTAAAACCCTCAGATAACGCCATTGACATCGGAAACCGAATGGAGTCCGAAAAAATAGGTGCAGTCATCGTCGCAGAAGACAAGAAATTCATAGGGATACTAAGCAAAGAAACGTTCGTATCCAACATATCTGATTTCTGCAACCAAAGCCTCGAATCTCTTCTGGTGCGGGACCTGATGGAGGAGGATGTTGAGACCACCAAACCCGAGGCTGAACTACCAGAGGTTGTTGACCTTATGATGTGTCAGAAAAGCTTCATCGAGAGGCTGCCTGTCGTAAGTGCTGGAAAAGTAGTTGGCTTGATATCGCTTTCCGATATGACTAATCTCTTCACAGAAAGCATGGGCGGAAAATACAAAGTTAGTGACCTCATGCACTACAACCCCCCCACAGTCGATGACATCACACCGCTTTCTGCGGTGATAGACCTGATGAAGAACATGGCAGCTAAAAGGGTTCTGGTGATGTCAGGTGAAAAACTTGCAGGATTAATCTCTGTCAAAGACCTTAGCATCGGGCTTTTCCACCACCTAAAAAACAATGAGTGCGAAGAGGGGGAAATAGCTCTGAAGGCTGAGGATGTCATGACAAAAAATCCCATCACAATAAATATGAAAGCAGATGCTGTCAAGGCTGCAAGGATTATGCAGGAGAAAAACATCGGCGGCATTCCAGTAATAGGAGACCGCCTTGAAGGCATTATAAATCGTAAAGACTTGCTTAAGGCCTACAAGCTGATGTTTTCAAAATAGGTCATTATTAAAGCTTTGAGCATGTATTATTTTCCGATATGAAAGTTGGCGTACTTGATGTGCAAGGCGATGTGACAGAGCACGTACTAGCGCTTAAGGCAGCATCCAAATCCTCTGGGATACCAGCGGATGTTGTGACCGTCAAAACCCCGCATGACGTGAGAAAACTCTCAGCACTTGTCATACCTGGGGGTGAGAGCACCACAGTATCTCAGCTCATGAGAAGATTCAAAATAGATGAGGCCATCTCAGAGGTCGCATCTGACATACCCGTGTTCGGAACATGCGCCGGGATGGTGCTTCTATCCAAAGAGGGCGCCAACATGAAAAAAGGCCAGTCGACTCTTTCGCTGATGGATGCTAAAGTAATCCGTAACGCGTTCGGAAGTCAAAAAGACAGCTTCGAGTGTGAATTGAAGATACCAGTACTTGGCGCAAAAGAGTATCCTGCAGTCTTCATAAGGGCGCCGGCTATTGAAAAAGTATGGGGGCAATGCAAGAGCCTTTGCAAACTAGACGGAAGGATTGTGTTCGCAAGACAAGACAACCTGCTAGCAAGCGCATTCCACCCTGAGCTAACAGAAGACCTCAGGGTCCACGAGTATTTTCTGGGGATGATATGAGATGTCGCTCATAGACTTTAAGTCAGTATCTGATGAGCTTGACGAAGCAGACGTCATGCACGTGATGCAGGTTCTTGTGCGCCCGCATCTTCTACATGGTGCAGACAACCGCCCAGCAGTTGCTGTTTTGACAGACAAAGTCATATATCTTGGCGGCACCGAAGATGTTAAAAAAAGATTTGAGCGGATTCCCCTCAAAAGCATCACGTCATGCAAGCGTCGCGGCGCACTAATCTGGGAGTGCATAATGGTAAAATATATTGGGCTTGAGGGCGAGCAGAAGCTATACCTCTGCCCGTTTGAGGGCCATCACTCAACACCTAAAAAAGACAATGAGTCGATGGAGCTACTCCTAAAATACCTTAAAAAGGGGGAATCAACTAATAAATGACTGTGATGCAGGCTAGAATATTTGAGACCAAATCCGGGTGGGCTGCGGTAGCCTCAAGCGGGCAGGGTATATCTCAAGTCCTTATGCCCTCTAAAAGCAGGGCCAAGATAGAGCGCGAACTAGAAAAGCTTTGCAGTGGAGAATACGAGGTGGGCAAGAACCTGATACGCGTGGAATCTGACATAATACGGTATTTCAACGGCAGATTTGTCGATTTCTCACAGTACCCGATTGACATGACTTTTTCGACAGGATTTGACAAGACTGTGTGGCTTGCGATAAAGGACATACCATACGGCAAGACGATGACCTACAAGGAGGTCGCCGAAAAAATCGGAAACCCCAATGCTTCAAGGGCGGTTGCGAATGCACTAAACCATAATCCAATACCCCTTCTCCTACCATGCCACAGGATTCTTGCATCAGATGGCATCGGCGGTTACTCAGCTGGTGTGGCGCTAAAAAAGAAGATGCTACAACTTGAGGGCATAATCTAAAGACGGTCTTATCTGCCTGCTATTATCTTTATGATGTCTCCGTCTTTTAGCACGTGTTCTTTTCCAACCTTCATCTTCGTCCTGCAGTCCACTGCCCCTATGAATTTGTCGCCAATGTCTGAGTGTATCTTGTAGGCAAGGTCAAGTGCGGTCGCACCCCTTGGGAGCAGGTGGCTGTCAGGTAGTATGTTGCCTTTGCCGTCCATGAATTTGCCCTCGTTTTCGACAGGATATACTGTTATCAAATCGAGTTTCTCATAAACCGCGTTGTTCAGCACCTGCTGAACGCCTGTTGAGCCGTATTTTTCAAGTATCTTGTTTTTTATGAAATCAAGTCCAGCCCTTTTTTTGCCGTCCATCTCGCCTTTGACATTGAATGTTTTGTCGCCTGGCAGGTACTCTATGAGCCCGTGCAGGTCAGCCTCTCTTAGTGCGAGCTCAGCTTCCGCGCACACCGGCGTCATGGCGTATTTTTTAGAGAGTCTTTTGAAGTTTTCAGCCCCCCCATCCACTTTGTTTGCTGCGATTATTATTGGCTTTGACACCTGCCTCAGGGCTACCCCGAATCTTTCGCAGTCCTCATCCGTCCACTGGGCCTCACCCTCAAGTGCTGCTTTTTTCAGGGCTTCTCTCACATGGTAATCCTTGATGCCAAGCCCTGAGAGCACGTCCATGAGTTCTTTTATGATTTTTTTGTTCTCGTATTTTATCTTGTTTTTTACTTTGGCCCAGTTCTTTTTCACAATGGATGCGAACCAGAGGTTCACCTCATCTTCAAGAAACGCTATGTCCAGCTCGGGGTCGTGTCCTTCGGTTGCCTCGCCTTTCTCGTCTGTTGTACCTGATATGTCGACAACGTGTATCAAAACATCGGCTTGCCTTAGGTCATCGAGGAACTGATTTCCGAGCCCCTTACCCTCATGTGCTCCTGGCACAATGCCTGCGACGTCAATAATCTTTATTGGCGTGTATCTCACACCACCCCTGCATATGCCGTTTTTTGGGTTGCAGGATATCTTGTATTGCCCACATGGGCAGGTTGAGCGCACATAGCCGACGCCGATATTAGCCTTGATTGTCGTAAACGGGAAAGCTGCAATCTCCGCCTCAGCAAGGGTTAATGCCTTGAATATCGTGCTTTTGCCGACATTAGGTTTTCCTACGAGCCCTACCTCCATCATCCACTCCACGAGCGCGATACCATAAGCATCGCAAGACCAAGTATCACAACTATTGTGACTGCTATTAAAAAAGAGCTAGTGAAATCCTTCTTAGTCATCTTGGAATAGTAGATGTTTCCTGTCGTGGTCGCAGATAGTATGTTGTTGCCGTATATCGAAAGCTTTGTCGGCTTACCGGAAGTTGTGTAGTACCACATAAGACCCCCGACTTCGCCGAAGACATATACTTTATTGTCTATCGTCCCAGATGATGTGAAGTCCTCACCGGATCTTACTGCTACAATCGCGTCGCTGGTGTTGCGGCTCCAAAGAAGTTCACCATCTGATGTGAACCTAAGAAGATGCCCGGACTTTGTGCCGACTGTTATGTTTCTGGCAGATGACAGAGCGCCCACACCCTCACCGACTTTAGCAGTCCAGATAATCTCCCCGTCAAGTGCGAATACCCTCAGTGTGTCGTCGTCCATGGCGAGCGCGACCCGGTCGTCAAGTATTGTCGACGACCTTATGAATCCTGTTATGTTCAGGTTTCTTCTGACTTTACCGTCTAAGTCGAGGATGTAGACTTG
>CAYXON010000007.1:0-15026 GCA_964467145.1 uncultured archaeon
ACTGCACCAGGTTTTAGCCGGTCTTTCAGACCTTGCTGGAATGCGTCAAAAAGCAACTGTCTTTCCATAACCATCTGGTATCCTATGGCGTTCGCGAATACTGCGTCAGCATCCACTATCTCAGGTATCTCTTCCGGGGCGCTTGCGTCAGCGTGTCTGATTCTAACGACCTCACGTATTCTGGCAATGTTTGAGTTGACAAAAAGAAGTGAGTCAACATCTTTCGCATTTCTTGTGTCATCCACTGAGAATCCCTCACCAAGCCGTAAGTTGGCGGCAGCTACCATCCTTTCATCTTTGTCCACTCCTAAGACGGATAGATTGACGTCTTTTCCGAGGACTAGCCCGAGTTTATCCACTTCGTCTATGGCTGTTGCCGCAAGTGATGCTGGCTCATGGCCTGCTGAGCAACCAAGGCTGACAATAGAGAATGTCGCAGGTTTGTCTGGTTGTTCTTCCCTCTGACTTAATATTGAGTTTCTGAAGAGTGTTCTGAACGCTGAAATCTGCTTAGGATACCTCATAAGGTGTGTGGTGTTAAGTATATCCATATGTTTGACTAGAAGCCCGTCAATCTCATCACGTAAGTTAGCGCCTCCAGCTTCTGTCACAGTCTTTGTTGACATCTGTAGACTATACGGGTGCTTCAGGATTAAATATCAAGTTTTACTTTACTGACCTTCTCCACACCGTCTGTATTCACTTTCCTAACTATCTCGCCGACTCTTTTGGCGTCTATCCTCGCCTGAGCTGGCTCAACACCAGCTGGTACAACAAGCTCCTTTATGACGTACGTGTTCTCGCACTTTGCCTTGGTGAAGCCCTTAACGTCAAAGAATATATCCTCCATCATCTTGTCCAACACACTTTTGTCGATTGTTCCGCTGCAGAAGTCCAATATCTTGTCTTTTCCAGGTTTTGGCGGCTTCTTCTTGCACTTCATCTGTGATTTGCCGCCTTTGATTGTGAAAAGCACAGTAGCATACGGTACAGCATCATAAAATTTAGCCATAGCATCAGACGGGTATGTGCCCTTGACTTCGGCGACATAATATGATTGTTTAACCTTGCTCTTGTCCTTAAAATCTATACCCAAAGAAGATAATACATCCCTGAAATCGTCTTTGGCAAATACCGTACCCTCCACATTCAAGTCCCCACCAGACATTGCAGTCAAAAGCCCGAAGACGCCAGCGTACTCGATGCTGGCCTTATACTTTATGTTTTTGCCAACATCAACATCGCACACAGGACCCAGGTACTCGCCCCTGCCGTATTTAGTGAAAAGCGAGTGAATCCCCGCATCAGACCCGCCCTCCATCAAGATTCTTAAATAATGCATAAATAACACCAGATAACCAATATATTCTCATCAAAGATATATAAGACCATGGACTACTCGCAACTACTTCTGCAACCCAACTCACCGATACAATATCAGGCGCTAATATTCCTCCTTGGCAGCCTCACTGTAGCATCCCTCTCAGACATCAAAAGGATGGCAGCCCAAACAGACTTCACACAAGTCTGGGCCGCATTCACAGCAATAATGTTCCTGTCAGACCTAATATCGGGCATAACAGGTGCGACAACACTACCTCCATTCATACTCAAATGGGCGCTGATAATGGTTTTTACAATAATTGCCTCATCAACACGCGCGATAAACATAAGCCTAATGGACGTCGCAGCACTAACAGCCCTCATATCCACCCTTCCCCCAGCACTCATCCTAGCCGCCCTAACAACGGCACTAATCGCAAATGCCTTGCTGCACCCACTACTACAAAGACACGGCCAAGGCGGTGCCTACCCCTTCCTACCCACAATACTCATCACAAACCTACTAACCCTAGCAATAATCAACATCTAAAACACCCTTTATAATAAAACAAAACCTAATAACACAAACCCAAAAAAAACATTCACCAAAAAGGGGCTATGGGGGAACGGTTCAGTCCGTTCACACCTGGGAGCGACTTACGCTCCGCTTCAGTCCCTCATCTAAAATCCGGGCATAACAATTACCTATGTCCTGGCAAGTCACCAAATCAAAAGCTTGCCGAAGTACAAACGGGGCTATGGGGTAACTCGGCACACATGCGAAGCAAGGCTTCGCTGTGCCCAAGGAGCTCTGCTCCTTAGGGTCCTGGCGGGCACATTTATATCTGGAGCCCACCTAAAACATGTTCACACTCACCAAAAACCTTTCCCAAAAAGGGGCTATGGGGTAACTCGGCATCCTGGCGGGCTCCAGAGAAGTTAAATTCATTTTTTGGAGCGCTGAGCCCTCGAAAGAGGGCGATGACGAAAAGTGTCAGGTCAGGAGAAACACAAGTTTCTCGGACACGAACAACAAAGTTCGGAGTGACCTGCTGATGGGGGTTCAAATCCCCCTGGCCCCACTTGGGAGAATTGAACCTACGGTACATTGGGGTAACTTTTTATGCAGCAGGAGAAATAGGTATATGTTATGAACCAAAAAATTTATGATTATGTTGATAAAGCAAGGCTCCAAGGAAAAACTGACAATAAGATAGCTGAGGAATTGAAGGGTATTGGGATAACTGAGGGGGAGTTAAATGAAATATTCTCTATACCAAAAGTTGGGGTAGTTCCAGTTCAAGCTTCTCCCTCAAAGTCGAGTGGGAGGACTTTCAAAGAAAATGTTGACATAATCACGGTTCCACTAATATTGCATGTGCTTCTTGGTCCAATTATTTCAGTACCTATTCTTCTCATATCAACATTTGTTATAGCACGTAAGAAAACTTATTTCATCAAAGATGGATTAATAGTTGGTGCTTTATTTGGGATATTGACAAGCATATGGAATGTTGTAATCAATCTAATAGTCAGCAAGCAATATGCAGATATGAACATTATAGTTTATTTTATATTGAGCATATTCGGTTCAGGGTTTATGATAATCTTGTACATAGTGCTTGTTGTAGCCGTTATTGTTGTAACAAATAAGTTCTTCAAGAAGAGATAGGCGATTATTTGAAAAATAAATAACCTAGGATAACCAAAATAATTCCTACATACATAGCTTGTTTAACTGTTAAAGGCCCGATTAATCCTTCTTCGTATTTAATATTTTTAACCTCAACACGTTTTGTCAAAGTGTAGTCACAATTTGGGTTACTACAATGAAGGGTGAAGTTTTTGTAGTTCTTATCTTCACTATCTGGACCAAGTTCTGCCCTATTCGATAACAGTTTACCGCATTTTAAACAAGTTTCTCCAGTACCCATATTAACTCATAAGAACAACATATTATATATTCTGATGGGGATCTGAACCTGGTGTGTGGTGGGCCCCTATCCCCAAATTCTCTATCAACTGCTGGCGTAAGAATGTGGTAATAACCCCGTTTTGTTTATGTTTTAGTGTATGGTGTCTGCGACTAAGGTTGTGCTAAAGCGTGATAGTCCGCCTCAGGAGGCTATCCCTCAGCTTCTTGGGGGTGTGTGGATGACGGACGGGGATATTCTTCAGACTTTTGAGGATGCTAAAAAAGCGTTGGGGCGGCCTGTCAAGATTGCGTTTGCGTGCGTGGCTGGCGAGCGGTGCTCTCCTTTGATGGGTTTGGCTTTCGACCAAGCCATGCGAAGAAAAGGATTTAACGGATTTATCCACACCGATTCTTTCGGGCTGCACAACAAGCAATTAGCTGAAAAACCTGTTGAGGAAATCGCAAGATATGCAAGAGACTATGACCTACTAGTAACATTCAATTTTTTGGTTCCTATGCTAGATAAAGTCGCGAAGACTTTGCCTGAAGACCAAAGACCCGGCATATTCGCATATTCTGTACAAGCCGCCTCCCTTACCATACTCGATGATATAGGAAAAGCGTATCTTGACCCTCTGATACAGCAAATCGCCAGGCATCTCAGAAAGAAAGTTGTGCAACCAACTCGCTAAAAATAGCCCCAGTAACTGGTGTTTTTCGCTCTTTTTATTTTGGCTTGTGTGTATTATATCTTATGTTGTTTGACGGGGTTGATGTTGTTTCGTTGGTTTCTGGTTATTTGGGCGATCTTCCGTCTGAGGTTTTGGCAGGTAATGTCTTCGCAGTCACATTGGTTCTAATATCGCTTTACCTTACAATTCTTTTGATTAATCAGTTGACTGGGTTGATTATTTTTCTTTTGAAGAAGGTGGTGCTTCTGGTTATTGTCGGATTAGCTTATCACAAGTTCCTTCTTTTCCTATTTGACAAAATAGTTCTAGAGGGGTGGACGCAGGATAATATGCTGCTCGGCTTTGGCGGCTCACTTGTTGGGTTTTTCGCGGTTGCCGCAGCCCTTTATGCTGCGTTCCATTCTGTCCGTGGTGCCGGCTCTAAAGCAGGTGAAAAAATCGAAGATGCTGGGGGGAAAGCTCCCCAGGGTGTGGGTGCTGGGTTGCGGGATTTTGTCTCAGACTCATTTCAGGATAACAGGAGCATCGGGGCTTTGTTGGCGTATTTGATAGTTGCGCAGTTCGGGGTGTTCTCGTCAAAGACTATATCTGCGCCAACACCCAATGTCGGGTTAGTTTTCTTCATAGCGTTTATGCTAGCTGCGTTCTTTTTCATCAGGCAGAATTATAAAGACATCCGGCGCGGCCTAAAACACCTCGCTGTCGCGTTCTCGTTTGGTCTTGTACTTTCGATAGTTCTTGGCACACTCTGGGGCAATATGCCGTTGTCTCAGCTTCTTTCCATGGATTATTTCGCCACCGACTCGCTTGTCGCGTTCATAACAGGGATTGCGCTTAGCCTTTTCATGGGAACTAAAAACTAAGGTTTTTAGTTTTCACACGCCAACTGTAGTAGTGAATAACTCATTATTTGAGTCATTTTAACTCCACAAGTTTGTGGGTGCGTGCTAATAACTGGAAAATCTGGAATCCGCCCTCCATAATGGTTAGGTAAATTGTTTTAGGTTGTCTTCGCAGTGGCTTCTGCGTTGTTTGTCCTTTATTTTCGCGCATAATGTATTGTTGCGGGTGTCGAATGCCTGAAATTCTAATATCATATCTTCGCATATGCCTCGGTAGTCTTCCCGCATCACCTGTGGGCATATGGTGGCGTCTTTTATTTCTGTCGCATACCATAGTGTGCACAGGTCCTTCTGGGTTTCGATGCCTTCTATCATGCAGGAGAAGTCGCAGGTTATCTTCTGGCATTCGCGCCAGTCATCTAGTGCGAGGGCCATGCAGAAGCCCTTGTCTTTGGGCATGGATGCCTTCTCGCACACTGAGGTGTCGTTGTTTTCGTCTGCATAGTTTTGGATGCATTGGTTGAATAGCATTGAGGGGGGCAGGCTCCGGTTCAGGGTATTTGTTGCGTCGCATACGAGTATACTTTTTTCTTCGACGGCTAGGTTCTCTATGCAGTCGTAGTGTACGTCTCTTTCGCCCGGTTTCATTTCCCCTGTTAGGTTTCCGCATCGGCTGTTGACTGAGGCAAGAAGTTGCTCACGTCTTTCTGGTTCTGGCACATAATCAGCCTGTTTGATGCATTCAGCTATCTCATCCGGGTTTTCTACTTTATTGCATATGTTTCTCTTTTTGGTGATGCCCGCAACACTCGTATAGCAACCGTCCCTGTCGGGTGTCGGTGTCCCGTATTTTTTGGTCATGCGGTTGCAGTATGATTCATCCCTTAAAGCCGTTGCATAGCACCATAACCTAATATCTTGGTCTGCGACCGTCTCACATAAGGTTGCGTTGCCGAGGGCTGCTGAAATACCCTTGATGCATATGTCCTTGGATTTTTGGCTCAGAATTGAATCGCACTGCCTTGGGTCGGGTTGCTCGTCATTCCCGGAATCGCAAAGGCACCCTGAAGACAATACTAGCGCAGCAAGGAGAAAAACACACATCATAATATCCTATGGGCAAAGTGGATATAAACACGGTTTCATCTTTGGCTTGAACGTCTTAAATTTAGTCTCGTTTAATGAAATATATGGTTGAGCGTGTTTATCGTCTTGGTTTCTGGAGGGATTACGGATTTGTATATGTTATCCTCGCGTTGATGGGGGTTTGTATCGCATTGTTTGGCCTTTATCTGCCGTTCATGCCTTTGCCCCCCCAGGACGTTGATGCCAGACTAGGCTTTGCGGTAATACTATTCACCTTCATATCCCTGCCCATAATCCTTTCCTCCTGGCTTATTTTCTGGCTTCTGCCTTTTGTAATCAGTCAAAGAGTCGTGTTTACTGGCGACTGCGTCATACACCGGAGGCTTCGCCTGTTTCTGCCGTTTAGCAGTGAGGTGAGGATACCCTTCAGGGACGTGGTTTCGGTGCAGTTTGGCCCGCACATGAAAAAGAAAGTCTTCCCGGAACTGCGGCTGGTTGGGTTTGGCGGTCTTGGTGACGGTTCAGGATTCATCATATCCTATTCGGCGGGGGGAAGAGTCAGAAACGAGAGCATGCCAATAATACGGACTAGAGAATATTACGAGGACGTTAGAAAGATTGTCGATTTGGTGGAGGCCAAAAGGTCAGTGTCTATATAACCTGTTTTATCCTTGGAGTCTTTGGAGTCTTTCCATTTCTTTGATTGCTAGTTCTGGATCCAGGAATCCGAAGTCGCCAGGTTCCATATGGCCTGGTGTGTCTCTTTGACCGAAGTATCTTATGAATCCTATCTTTTTCTCTAGTCTTC
Source organism: uncultured archaeon (assembly GCA_964467145.1). Taxonomy (GTDB): domain Archaea; phylum Altiarchaeota; class Altiarchaeia; order IMC4; family SCGC-AAA252-I15; genus JAHIYG01. The sequence goes on from CAYXON010000007.1 coordinate 6,667, forward strand.
TGTCATCCGTTGAGTAGCTTATCGGTTCCGCGTATTCGCCAAAGCCTATTACTACATAATCTCCGTCCTTTGGCACTACCTCTCTTCTTCCCCTCTCGTCTGTTGCAGGTGCTAGTATTATGTTTTCTCCTGCGTGGCTCATTCTTTCACTTTCTCCTTTGCTAATTATGAAAAGTGGCACCGTCGTTAGCTCCATCCCGAACATGTCACCCTTTAGTGAGATACCTGACGCCTTTAGTCTTTCAAAGAGCAACCTCATCCTCTCGCTCTGTTCTAGGTTCGTCCACTCTGTCTCGCTTTGTCTTAGTTCCTCAAGGACTTGTGTCAAGTCCCTTGGTCCGGGGCTTGTTTGGCCTTTTCTACTTTCCCTTAGTTTGGGGAGGGTTTCATGTTCTTTTTCCTGGTTTTTTATGAAAAGAGGATTCGCATCTGTTGTTAGTGTATATCCTGCAGCTTTGGCCATAGCAACGTCCACGTCAGGTATCATGTGGTCTTGGCCCATCTTTGTGAGTACGTTGTGGCATAGGATGTTTAATTCAGCCTCTTTGTCTAATCTTCCAAGGTGGATTAGCTCTCCCATAAACGGCTTTAACCCATTTAACCTCGGGTGCCCTAGTTTATCGTTGTTTGCTAACAGTACTGCTGCAAGTTTTTTCCCAAGAGCTTTTAGTTGCATGCCTCCGTCGCTTGTTGCGTCTCTTATCGGCCAAGTGATTGCTTCATCAAACTGAGCAGGTGTTGCTGAGTCAATCCTGTCAAGAATCCCCTGTACTCCTAAAATAAACGGATCCTTCTCTGTTGCGTCGAGTTTTCTCTCTTTTAGTGCCATCTTACTCCTCTATAATAATACGGGAAAAGTTACTATTTAAATACTTTTTGCATTCTAATATCAGTTTTTTTGTGTGGTTTACGTCACTTACTTGTTATTTAGTTTTGTGTGTGGTATAGTTATTTGTGGGGTCTTCTGAGGTTGTTGAGTACCGGGTTTTTGACTTGTTCCGTTATATTATGCCTTATCTTAGGCCATATCGGGTGCGTCTGGCTTTGGCGGTTTTTTTGAGTGTCACAAGCGAGGCTGCTAGTCTTTTCCCGGCTTACGCGCTTGGTATGATGACGACGTTTTTCACCATCTACGTCATTGGCAGGCCGCTTGACTATCTTGTGTGGCTTCTTGTTTTGTGGCTTCTTACAAGCCTTTATCGCACGTTCAGTGGCAGGGCTGGGATACTTCTGGGTTATCGTGTTGCAGAATCCGTTGGCTTGGATGCGAAGATGGCTGCGATGAAGCACATGTTCGCACTTGACCTCAGATGGCATGAGAGCGATTACGCTGGTAGCAAGATGCAGCGTCTGATAAACGGGGCACAAGGTATAACAAACATCATACGGCTCCTGTTCACTGACCTGATAGGCGCGTTTGTCAGCATCTTCGGTGCCGCAGCCATTATGTTTTCGATGCAGGTGGAGCTTAGCATCGGGCTTATTGCTTTCTCGGCATCATACTATGTCTTGGCGTTTTTTTTAAGGCGTCGTCAGAGCAGGCAGCTCAGGATAGTGCAGACTGCCAGAGAAGCCGCGGGCGGAGTAAACTTCGAGTCCATCTCCAACATAAACCTGATAAAGGTCATGGATTTGGCGCGGCCTGTTCTTGAGCGCATCACCTCAGTTAATACGGTCTTAAGCGATGAGGTGATGAAGCTGCAGACACAGTTCAGGATGCGTGAGATGATAACCACCGTGTATGCGGTGTCACTGAAGTTTCTGATACTCACCTACATCAGCTATGGCATATACTCCGGAAGTCTTGACGTCGGAGTGTTTGTGATGTTCTACGTCTACTTCGACAACGTGCTTAGGGCGACGGCAGGGATGTCGAGGGTCGCAGACCAGCTAATAGAGGAGCGTGAGGCGGTGGGGCGTCTGACTGAGATGATGAATGAGAAGCCCACAGTAGAAGTATCCGGGAAAATGCCACTACCTGGGGATTGGAAAACGATAACCGTCCGGGGCCTGTCCTTTTCATATCCTGGCAGAACTGCTGCTGTAAAGGATGTGAGCTTCACAGTATCACGCGGTGAGAAGGTGGGGGTTGTGGGGCCGACGGGGTCCGGGAAATCGACTCTCTTCAAGCTCATGCTCAAACTTGATGAGGAGTACACTGGCGAAATACTCATTGATGACACGCCACTTCGGGACATTGACCGGTGCTCCTACATAAAAAGCATCGCGGTCGTGCCTCAGGAGACTGAGGTATTCAACGCCACACTCAGGGAGAACATAGAAATCACGGGCGGCGACAACAAAGATTTGGGCAAAGCCATCGAGATGGCAAACCTGACCGAGCTTGTTGATGGGCTTCCAAAACGTGCCGAAACCGTTGTTGGGGAAAAGGGTGTTAGGCTGTCGGGTGGTGAGAAGCAGAGGCTGAGTATCGCCCGCGCATTCTACAAGTACCCGCAGATACTGTTTTTGGACGAACCCACATCTCAGCTTGACGCCAACAGCGAGCTGAAGATACAGGACTCACTCGGGAAAGTCTTCAAGGAGGTGACGGCAATCGTAATAGCCCACAGAATCTCGACCATACAGGAGATGGACAAAATAATAGTCATGAATGCGGGCGAAATCGTCGAACAAGGAACATTCAAGGAGCTAACACAGAAGAAAGGACTATTCCACGAACTATGGCAAAATCAGAAACTCTAAAAAGGCTTTATTTTATCCTTCTAGTGTCAATCTTAAATCCTTGACGGGTTTTCTCATAGTTAATGAAATTATTAAACTCCTGGTGGTATATTACAACTATGTCATGCGGTATCCTAACTGAAAAAAACGTGGGTGGAATTGATTTGATGGTTAGAAGCCTTTTAGGCACTGTTTCGATGGTTGTTCTGGCGCTAGGCCTTGTGGCTGGAAGCCTTAAGTGGGTTGTTGCGGTGGTCGCGTTTCTGGGTGTATTCACATCCTTGACAAGGCACTGTTTGTTGTATTCCCTTTTAGGGGTAACAACAAAGACGTGCAAGAACAAGGTTAACTAACTGGTTTAATCTATGACCAGTTGGTGCACTCTTCTGCTTTTGAACCAACTGGTTTTTATTCTCTTTTGACGCTTGAACCAAAAGCCTCTTTTAAACTCATTCAGAAGACAGTATACAATATTTGGTGGGGATGCCTAGACCTCTTGTCGGGGCGGTGAGCGGTCAACTATTTGGGTGGTTGCCTCACTCACCCCTCCCTGACACCACAAGCTCCCTCAACAATGTTGTGGAGGTGATTGAAATGTATTAATTGCCGGTTTTGGCGGGGAACCTATCCAACCCCGCCACACCCTTTTTTTTAATACACCTCAATAAGTCATTTAATCTAGGATGAATATCTTAAAGTAAGAGGAAAAAATGAAAAACATGAAAATTTTGGTGTTAGTGTTTGTGCTTATGGGATTGCTCTCGCAAGTTAATGCTGAAAAAGAATCAGAAACTGTTATAGTCTATACTTTAACGTCCATCCCCGCCTACATAAGCTTGGACGGACTAATCAAGGTGGGTGTGGGGCTTCTTGCGACACTGCTTTTTGCGATATCACTGATAGTCTACAGACGAGAGGGCAGGTTCAAATACTTTATCCTTATGCTGGCGTTCCTCCTTTTCATGTCAAAGGGGCTTCTCGGACTGATAGATTTGATTTACCCCGGAGAGACATCGCTTCTGCTGCCGTTTTCGGACACGTTTGACTTCCTAATACTCCTTTTGTTTTTCATCTCAGTCCTGAAGGATTAACAATGCCAAGCCCACTAAAGGAGGCGGTTCTTGAGCTTGAGAGCCGCAGAAAAATATACAACATAATAGAATCTAGCCCTGGCCTCCATTTCAGGGAGCTGCAAAGGCGGGCTGAGGCAGCATACGGTAGCCTGCAGTATCACATCGAGTACCTGATAAAAAAAGGCCTAGTGATAGAGAAGAAAGAGGACGATTACTCCCGCTATTTCTCAAAAGATTTTGAGTCAACAATGGAGCGGGAGGTTATGGCGCTCCTTAGGCAGAAGACAGTCCGTAGGATACTGATGTTCTTCATTGAGAAACCGAATTCCCGAAACAAGGACGTTTCAAAATACCTTAACATATCACCCTCAACCGCGAGCTGGCACATTCACAGGCTTCTCAAATCCGGCTCACTCTCACAGCAGACAGTCGAGGGTGAAAAATCATTTTTCCTCACTGACGCAGACATGATATCCCGGCTTCTGATAACCTACAAATCGACTTTCATGGACACGATAGTTGACAGGTTCGTTGAAGTATGGGAGAAAGAAAACATCAAAAACATCAGAAAAAACAAGATATAAATAATCCCTCACAATAAAAGACATGGGTAAGGCGCTGCCGCTGATTATTGTTCTACTGGCTCTTTCAGGCTGCATCTATGACTGGCGCGGCAAAGAAGACACCGTCAACTACAAGGGCATAGAAGGTGCGGCTATTGTGGGGGAATGCGAGAAATACGCAGACGACGTCTGCGGACTATTCGGATGTCAGGTCGTTGGCTGCTGGTGCGACGAAGTAGGTCCCAGCGACTCAATACTTGTGGAAGGTTCAGCTGTTGTAGGAAACGAGTACGACGCGGAACAGGCAGTCAAAAAAATAATGGGGGAAGACGAAACACTAAAAAACTCAGCCAAACTAAATAACATATTCTATAATGTATTCACACACGACGAAGAAGGCAACGAGAAAGTCTACACAGTAGCGGTAGACGGTTCAATAATACTGACTCAGTGTGGTGTTTAACGACTTTTCTCTTTTTTATTTTATTAAACCCATGTATCTCCTGATGGATGGTGGTTTTTTCTTTGGTTTGATTCAGCCGTATGTACCCAATATTTTGGCTATAATATTTGTTATTGCGTTGTCGAGGGTTGGTTTCGGTTCGATGAGTCAGATACTGCGTTTTCTTTATAAGAATCTGAAGATTCCGAAGGGGTATTACTTGACTGTCAGGATTGTTTTGAGGCTTTTCATCTATGGTCTGACGTTCTTCACAGTGCTTCTTTTCATACCAGGCTTTGACGAGAAGGCTCTTGCGCTTGTTGGGATAGGGATAGGCGTCGTAGTGTCGCTTTCATCAACTACCACAATCGGCAACGTTGTTGCAGGTTTCATAATTCATTTCACCCGCCCCATAAGGGAGGGTGATAGGGTGGAGATAGATGGGATGCTCGGCGACGTCGTTAGTATCGAGCTTTTGTTCGTACACCTAAAGACTGTAAAGGATGTGATAGTGTCGATACCTTCGCTTCAGGTTTTGAACAACAAAATAATCAACTACAGCCCCCTCGATACTATGATTCTTTACGTGCGTGTGACCCTCGGCTACGACCTTGACCCAGCGGTTGCTGAAAAACTGCTTCTCAGGGCTGCTGCGGCAACAGAAGGCATACTCAAAGATCCGAAACCATTTGTTCTGATAAGCAACCTCTATGACCACTGTGTCGAGTATGAGATAAATGGTTACACAGACAACCCCAACCTGTCCGTGGTACTGCGTTCAAACATATCTCGAAACATCATAGTCGAGTTTAGCAAGGCTGGAGTACAGATAATGTCCCCCCACTACCTAAACATCATGGAGCTTCCTAAGTTCGATAAGATAATACCAGAACACCTTACCCGCCCATGCGATGCTCCCGCACAAGTTCCGAAGGAGGAGCAGCAGAAGAAGATAGTCGAGGCAAAGGCGAAGCTTGAGAAGAAGAAGCAGGAAAACATAAAATTAGACCCGTGAATTGGTGATTTTAGATGATTGATGATTATCAAACTCACTAATATGGGTTAATCCCATAAAGAACTACACAGCATACAGGGGTGTGAAATGATATGTGAGTTGTGCGGCGGTTCCGCAATAGACGGTTTTGTTGTAAGGATTGAGGGTGGCAAAGTAACGGCATGCCCTGCGTGCGCGAAATCCAAGGAGGTAGTATCTAGGATAACTTCTGAAAAAAACGTGAAAGCAGCATCAAGTCCCAAAAATACTGAGAACAAGACATTTGATGTCGGGGGTGAATACGATTTCGTCGAAGGCTTTGGCACGATGATAAAGAATGCGAGGGAGAAGCGGGGGTGGAGTCAGCAGGATCTTGGAAGAGAAGTGAACGAGAGTCACTCCACAATACACCGGATGGAACAGGGCAAGTATGAGCCCACAGTCGAGGCTGCCAGAAAGATTGAGCACAAACTCAGCGTCAAAATACTTGAGCGCTCCCAGGATATTGATGAGAACGTGAAGCAGACGGAATCAAAGGAGCTGACGCTCGGGGACCTCGTTGTCGTGAGGAAAAAAGGCTGATAAGATGGATTTCACATTAATTATGCTGTTTTTAGCATTTTTGGCCTTAGCCTACGCTCTTGTGCGCTCCAGTTTTGAGCGGCATCTGGGGGTGCTTTTCATGATACGCTCAAGCTACGGCATAAAGCTCATAGACCGCGTTTCAAAGATTACCCCCTGGTTTTGGGATTTTCTCGCTGATTTCTCAGTCCTCTGCTCTTTCGCCGGAGTCGGCGGCTACTACCTGTCAGTGAACCACAAGACTCGGCGCAACCTCTATGTTAGCCTGTCAATAGTATCTGCAGCATTTTGTATTGCGTCATTTTATTTCAGGAACCCATTCTATGGCGGGGTTTTCCTATTTTTGTTTTTGTCGTCTGTTTTCGCACTTCCCAAGTTCAGAAGTCACGCAGCAGACTTCATGCAGTCCGCGCTAACGTTTTCTGCCGTGGCATACATATTCTTTGACGGCGTCACAGCCACACTCATCGGAGTATTTGGTGTTCCGGCAGCGATGATTTATCTTCTGTTCTCGCATGGTATGAACATACTATCTTCAACCACTGATTTGCCTGGGGTTTCCCCCATGCTTCCAAGCTCAAGGGATGGAAACCTTGGTGTGTCTTTTCCTGGATATGATCTTTTCATCCCGTGGTGGCACGCGCTTGTCGCATTGTTTGTGACGCTAGTATTTCATGAGGGCGCGCACGGTGTTCTTGTTAGACGTGCGGGCGTCAGGCTAAAATCCACAGGTATACTATCATTTCTTTCTCTTCCAATAGGCGCGTTTGTGGAACCTGATGAGAAGCAGCTTAACGCGAAGTCTTCTGTTGACAGGATGAGGGTCTACACGATGGGGTCTTTCGCAAACCTACTCGTTGGCTCAGTGGCTGCCCTTTTGATACTAGCTGCTGTGTCCTCACTTGGTGGGATAATATCTTCTGATGGCATGAAGGTTGTCGGCATTACGCCAGGATATCCTGCAGAGGGGGTTATCCCAACTGGTGCGGTAATTCATTCGATAAACGGGGTCTCAACCAAGGATTTCGCACTTTACAAGAACCTGTCCACAGCTCTTAAGCCTGGGATGAACGTGTCAGTGAACACTTCTGAGGGCGCGTATTATCTGACTCTTGCAGAAGACGATGATGAGCCAGGCCGCGGACTCATGGGTGTTTCTCTCCTTGAAGACCTCAGTGTCAAAGGCGATATCGGCTCATTTTTGACGATTCCAATGATAGCATTCGCTCTTGAGTCGCTGAGTTGGATAGTGTTTTTCAACATAAACATCGGGCTTGTGAATCTGCTACCTATAGTGCCTTTTGACGGGGGTAGGATGCTTAAGGAGATATCTGATAAGATGAGGATATCTAAGGTAAATGCAAATCGTGTCCTCTATGCTGTGATATCCTTTACTGCTCTCATGTTTTTAGTGAACATGATACCTTTGGCGAGGATGATGTTCGATTTTTTCCTCTAACCTATTTTAGAGCTCATGTACGGTCCAAGCCTGTCGTACCCAAGCCCCCTGTAATAGTTTCTGACCCCGACCCCGGATGTGATGCACATCTTTTTTTTGTCGAACTCCTCAAACGCTATCTTCTCAGCCTCAGATATTAGCTCGCTGCCGTACCCCCGGTGCTGCCACTCATACTCTGGCTTTTCGCCGACCTCAACCATTGGCCCGTATACGTGGAGTTCCCTGATGAGTGCAGTCGATGAGTCTATCTCGGCTCTGAATGGGTTGGCTGGTATTCTGAGTCTTGTGAACCCGACGAGCATGTCTTTTTTCACGTCCTCAAAGCTGACAAACACCTCAGTCCCACCTGATGCTTCGTAGTCTATTCTCTGAAGTTTTATGTCATCCACATTTGGTTCAACACCATCTTTAAGAAATCTCCCAACCTCCCGGCACCTGATGCACGAGCATTTTTCACCGCGTCTTTCAAGCTCCTCATACACGAGTTGCCCGAGGTTTGAGTGCTTGATGCCAGCTTGTACAAGGTTTGATGGGATGTCCCGCATTATCCTCATAGTCCTCA
>CAYXON010000008.1:0-14931 GCA_964467145.1 uncultured archaeon
CGCGTTGAGGCATTGGTGGTCGTTTTCGCAATGCTTGGCGCACTCCTTGCATTTCTCAAATATAACTGGCACCCTGCAAGGATGCTCGTCGGAGATGTGGGCACACTCACCATCGGGGCCGTTGTCGCATCATCAGTCATCGTTGGAAACATAGAAAAAATCGGTGTCATACTGATTGCCCCCTTCTTCCTAGAGCTCATACTCAAAGCCCGCTCAAGATTTCAGGCATCATCATGGTGCGAGCGGAAGGGCAGGAAACTAATCTGCCCAAAAAAACAGGAGATATACGGCCTAGGCAGGCTTGTAATGTATGTATCCAAAGGAGTCGCAGAGGAAAAACTCGTGATAACCATACTTCTGATAGAATTAGCCGTAGCTGCTGCTGCTATATACTCCTACTTCGGTCCAACACTATTTTAGATGATGAAAGTATGCATGATTTCAAAGCATTTCACGCCCTACATTGGGGGGCTTGAAGCTCGAGTAATTGAGCTTGCCAAATGGCTCACGACAAAAAAAGAGAATATTGTCGTTCTGACCTCACGGGAAAACAACACAAAAACAAAAGAGGAAATAGCCGGCGTCAAAGTGCTCCGCTCCAAGACACTCTTCACAGTATTCAACGCGCCAATAACCCCTGGCATATTCTGGGACCTTATGCGTGAAGAATACGACCTAATAGACGTCAACCTACCAGACCCAACAAACAGCATACTAGCGCTCGCAGCCTCGATGATACGTCAAAAACCAATCATCATAACATACCACGCAGACATACTAAAGGAGGGTACCACACTACAGCTGTTCAAGACATTCTACGACCCCCTACTAAACATCCTCCTTAAAAGGGCGAAAAAGATACTTGTCACCTCCCCAAACTACGCAAAACAGTCAACGACACTCAAACCACACCTTGCAAAAACAGAGGTCACCCCAAGTTTTGTTGACCTAAACAGGTTCAACCCATCACGCAAAGACGCGAACCTCACAAAATCACTAGCACCATCTGGTGAGAAAATAATACTCTTTGTCGGAAGACTCGTCCCATACAAGGGAGTAAACATACTACTTGAATCATTTCAGAAGATACGGGACGCATCACACACGATGCTAGTCATAGTCGGCGGGGGAAGTGAGAAAAAACAACTCATGCAACAGGCTGAACTATTAGGGTTAAAAGACTCCGTCAAATTCACCTCCGATGTGCCAGACAAAGAACTACCCCTCTACTTCGGCTCATGCGACCTTCTAGTCCTCCCCTCAATAACACGACAAGAGGCGTACGGTCTAGTACTTGTCGAGGCGATGGCATCAGCGAAACCAGTAATAACAACAAATTTCTCAGGAATGCCGTATGTGCTCGGAGACGAAAAACTAGAAAAAATAGGCGAGAACATGATGGAAGCACAGGCTGGGATACTCGTCCCACCAAATGATTCATACACCCTCGCAAAGGCGATGATGAAGATACTAACAGACGAAGAATACGCCAAAAAAATTGGCGCAAAAGGCCTTGAACGCGCACGCAAAATGTTTTCAACAGACACAGTATGTGCGCGAGTAAGCAGCGCTTATAAGTCCTGCATATAAAAAATATACTAACCACGATGATAATCCACAGCAGAGCCCCAGTACGGCTCAGTTTCGCAGGAGGCGGGACAGACGTATCACCATACACTGAAGAACACGGAGGATGCGTTGTCTCAGCGTCCATAAACAAATACGCCTGGTCGTCTCTGAACATCAGGCAAGACAGCAAAATAATACTCAAAGACAGCTACACCAAAACCAAAACATACAACTCAATGCAAGAGCTCGCATACGGCGGCAGATTCGACCTATTGATTGCTGTGATAAAAAACCTGAACCAATCAAAAAAAGGTATAAACCTCTCACTCAGAGGTGATGTGCCAGCAAGAAGCGGGCTAGGGTCATCAGCGTCCGCATTCGCATCAATAATCGGGGCATTCAACCACCTAATGAAAGAAAACAGGATGACTGATTATGACATAGCAGAGCTCGCATTCACGCTCGAGCGCGAAGAGCTCAAAAACCGCGGAGGAAGACAAGACCAATACGCGTCAGTGTTTGGGGGCCTCAACTACATAGAGTTCAAAGGCGACGACTTCGTCCGAGTCAACCCAGTAAAGATAAGGCGTGAACACCTGCTTGAGCTTGAGAAAAACACACTACTTGTTCACATCATGAATCGCAGCGCATCTGGCGACATAATCGCAGACCAGGTCAAATCATATGTGCGCGGTAAAAAAGAGGTTGTCGAAGCACTGCACAGCGTCAAAGCTCTCACACAAGAAACTAATCGGGCTCTCAGAAAAGGAGACCTCAACAGGTTCGGCGAGCTTTTGCACGAGGGATGGTGTGAAAAGAAAAAATTCAGCCCGATGATAACCAACAAACAGATAGACAAGATATACAGCATAGCACAAAAAAACGGGGCAATAGGAGGCAAAATATCAGGGGCCGGCGGCGGCGGCCACATGACACTATACTGTGAATCCGGCAAAGAAGAGGACGTCAGCAGGGCAGTGACCAAAGCCGGCGCCTACGTCAGAAGCTTCAGCTTCGACATGGAAGGCCTTGTCACATGGGAGGTCTGAATTTGAGGCTCGGCTACGTCTGCCAGTACTTCACAAACAAGTACCGGGGACCTGTCACAAACTTGATGGGGGAACTATCAAAGAGCATAGACGTCGTAAACTACTCATGCGCGCAAAAACACCTACAGTACTACGAAGGAGGTGAGCATCAGCAAAAAAACGAGACCCCCCAAGAGCACCTGACACTAAGAAGATACGACGTCAGCTTCAGGCTCGCAGGACTAGTTTTTCCGAAAAACCTAACACAGATGCTTTCGCAGGACACACCCGACATAATACAGTCTGAGGAATACTACCAGCCCGCAACAAGGGACGCCCACAGATTCTGCAAAAAAAACAATGTACCCCTCATAATAAACCACCGCGGAAGCGAATCACGAACAAGAACCCTCCGGGAGCGGGCGTTCTTCAAGCTCGCAAACCCACTAAGCAGCGAGGTCGTAGCCGATGCTGAGGCGATAATATGCCTTTCTGAAGCAGGCAAAAAAGCACTCTGCAACATATACTCTGGAGCATATGAAAAAACACATGTAGTGCCTAACTCTATCGACCCGCTCGCATACTCCCCCTCAGACGGTGCGGGATTCAGGCGCGAACACAACCTCCCAGACGACTGTCCGCTTATTATTTGCGTTGCCAGACTACACCCCCAAAAGAGGGTCGACCTTCTGGTACAGGCTTTTGCAGAAGTTAAGAAAAAATCACTAAACGCAGTATTATGCGTCGTAGGACCATCATTTGATGCTGAAAAGAAGAAGATAGACTCCCTTATACGCTCCCTAGCAGTTGAGGACATAGTCTTCACAGGCCCCATACCAAACGAGAGGATAAAGGACGCCTACGCCGCAGCCGACGTTGTCGCGCTAACAAGCGAGTACGAGCCATTCGGGTACTGTCTCCTTGAGGCGATGGCCCAGTCAAAGCCGACAGTAGCATTTGACATAGGCGCAGTGTCCGAGATAATATCAGACGGCATAACAGGATACACCGTACCCTTCAACGACACCAAAGCGCTCGCAGACAAAATATCGGCGCTATTTGCCGATTCAGGACTCAGGAAAAAGATGGGTGACGCAGCACTATCGCGTGTTTACTCAGACTTCAACCTAGGTGAAAACTCCAAAAAACTAATTAGCATCTACGAGAGCCTAATATGAAAAACATCCCCCTACGCGACATCATGCTTCGCGCAAGCATCTACATAATCATGCTACTGTTTGCTGCGAGGGTTTTAGGATACCTATTCCATATGGTGTTTGCGAAATACTTCACTCAACAAGTATACGGTGAATTCATCTACCTGTGGTCTGCGGCACTTTTCATAGCAGGCCTTATGCCAAACATCGCGGCAGCGGTTGAAAGGTACGTCGCATATCATCGCGGCTCAGAAGACAAGGAAAAAGTAAAAAAAGTGGTTGGCTCAGGCATGGTGCTAAGCATTACAATCTCCTTTGCAATGGCTCTCCTAGTCGCATCACTCTACTCATTTGGTATTTTACCCAAGATAAACGACACGCTATCAATATTGTTCATAATACTTGTTGCATTTTTCGTCCTGACATCCAACCTCCTATCCGCTGTAATAACCGGCCACAGAAGGCCTGAGGTATCATCAGCGTTTAACCTACTACATACTCTCCTAAGGCTTTTCGCAATAGTTGTCGCATCATACGCTTGGGTGTCTCTATCTGGCGTCATCTGGCTGGTTCTTGCAGCTTTTCTAATCTTTGTAATCTCAATCCTCATATACGTCGCCAAAAACTACGGGGTTGGTTCAGGATACGACCGCCAAGTCGGCGGCGAACTTTTAAAATTCGGCGCATTCACAGTATTTCACGAGACCGCCAACAACATACTAAGCTGGGGCAACATATTTCTCATAAACATATTCCTGGGTGCCGCGGTTGTCGCAGTCTACAACGTCGCATGGCTCGCCTCAACAGCGAGTCTAGTCCTTTTCTTGTCAGTCCTTCAGATATTCTCCCCAGTTGTTACTGAGTTATTTGGCGCAGGAAAGAAAAAACAGGCAGAATACCTCAGCTCATACCTTCTGGAATCTTTTTTCCTGCTGTTTCTGCCGGTATTCGTGCTTATAGTCCTTTTCTCAGAAGAGCTTCTTGTGCTTTTCATAAGCACCACCTACTCATCTGGTGCTGCACCCCTTAGGATACTCGCCCTTGGAGCGTTCTTTTTCGGGGTATCCCGCCTTTTCATGGTTTTAATCGCATCATCTGGCAAACCCCAGGTTAATGCTAAAAACATAGGGTTTGTCGCAATACTGAGCATACTACTCAATCTGATTCTAATACCCATTTACGGCATGGTTGGGGCTGCAATCGCAACCCTTGCGTCGTCGCTGTGCCTTTACATCCTCTCACACGGTTATGTACACAAGAACATAATGCAGCTAAAGTTCATCTCAAAAAGAAGCGCCAAACTAATCATTGCATCTGCCGCAGCGTTCGCTCTGACATACTCGCTCGGACTATACTTTGAGGTGCCAATGACGTTGCGCATATCCTCTCTTGCAATATTCTTTTTGGCTGTGTATTCCCTGGTTGTGTTATTTTCAAAGTCTCTCAGGCGCGAGGATGTTGAAATGTTTTGCACTATTTTGGAGAAAACAGGAGCTCCAAAGAAACTCACAGACTCGATATCCAGATTTTTAGGGTTTGCTGTCGGCTACTGAATTGTCTTACGGTACACATCAAGTGTTTTCTCAGCTACTGACTCCCATGAGTACTTTTCTGCCGTAGCCCTCGCACGTTTTCCCATGACGTCTGCAAGGTTGTTGTCGAGTATATGGTTTATCTTTTCAGCTAACTCCCCGCTGTCATAGGGGCTTTTAAGAAGCATTCCGTCAACGCCATCTGTTATCAGCTCTGCTGCGCCAGCACATTTGGTGGTCACAACAGGTATGCCCGTTGCCATGGCTTCTGTTATCACAAGCCCGAACGGCTCATAGGATGTGGGGAAAACAAACATGTCAGACGCCGCGTAATACTCACTTATGTTTTTCCTGTGACCTGCGAAGATGACGCGGTCACTAACCCCAAATTTTCTGGCGAGATCCACATATGGTTTCTGGCTCGCACCCCCGACAACAAGCACTTTTGCGTTGTCTCCTATTTTTGGCAGCGACTCTATGATGTATTGCAGTCCCTTCCTCTTGAACTCCCAGCCGCTGAACATCAGTACTGTGTCTTCAACACTTAAGCCGTGTCTTGCCCTTACACCACCTGCATGTATGGCCTTGTTTTTGGGATTGAACTCGTCGAGGTTGACGCCGCTGTGTATGACTGCGATTTTCTCGTCTGGCAAACCGTAGTTGACTATCACCTCTTTCTTAACAGTGTTTGAAATCGCTATCACTTTCTTGCTGTTTTTTAGAGCACGCTTTTCGATTGCAAGCACAACATTGTTTCTCGGCTCAAACCCCTTGAGGATACCGTAACCCCACCCCCTGTCTTTTATGAATTGTCTGACTGCAGCCTTCTGCACACTCTGCATTGTGACCACATCAGGGTTTAGGGCCTCCGCCCCTTGGCTGTTAACTACATCAACACTCTTTTTTAACTCCTTTATCCGTCTCATGTTCAGTATCGCATTTGATGCGACTTGCGCGGATATGGGTCTCCAGATTATCGGGTCTTCAACAACGTTTAAGCCGTCTATTTTATGTTCGTATTTTGAAGTTAGAAGGTGGATTTCATTGTCTTTCACAAACCTTTCAGCAAGCTCAACAACGTACCTTGATATCCCCCTTTGCTTGTTGAAGACTGCAGAAGTCAGACCTATTTTCACAATACTCTCCCTTGTTTTATCCTGTCAACGTACATCCTCGACCAAAGCTCTAATGTTATTATCGCCCATATCTGATGCCCCCTCCAAATGGTTTTGGGTTTTTTCAGAATGTCTGATACTCCCACGTTTAGCATTCCCCTCTTCTGAAGGGTTTTTTCAGATAGCATGTCTTCTGCGTAGTCTCTCAGCTCGTTTTCCATCCAGTGGTGCATTGGAACCATGAACCCCCGTTTTTTCCTTTTGGTGACGGTTTCTGGCATCCGTTTAGTCATTATCTTCTTTGCCATGTATTTTTCGGCGCCGTTTCTTATCCTCATGTTTTGCGGCATGGACAGGCAGTATTCAAGAAGTTCATGGTCTAAAAACGGCACCCGACCCTCTATTG
Organism: uncultured archaeon; assembly: GCA_964467145.1. Taxonomy (GTDB): domain Archaea; phylum Altiarchaeota; class Altiarchaeia; order IMC4; family SCGC-AAA252-I15; genus JAHIYG01. Next base: position 6,808 of record CAYXON010000008.1, read on the forward strand.
CGAAGGCCATGCTTGTTTTGTCAAGCTTCATCAGAAGGTCGTCCGGCACCCAAGTCTTTATGTCGACGTACTGGAGTCTTGATATATAATCCATTTTTTTATCCTTCATGAAGTATTTTCTCATCGGGGACTCAACCTCTTTTTGCGTCGTTATTTTCTTGAACTCGTCTGTGAAGTATTCATCCTTTTCCCCCACATCAAATACGTGGCCTTGTCCTGGGTATTTTATCTCGTCGTCTTTGGAGCTCAGGTAGCTGAGGTATCTCTTCTCCCGGTCTCTGCCTTTGATGTTTTTGGTTAGATGTGGCATCACAGACTTTACAGTGTTTGGTATAATCTTGCGTATTTTTTCTGCGAAGTTCATGAGCTTGTATGTCCTGTATCCCCCAAAAGCTTCGTCTCCTCCTTCGCCGGTGAGTATGACCTTCACTTTCTCTGATGCTTTTTTAGCCAAGAAATATGATGGTGTTGCTGCTGGGTCGCCTATGGGTTCGTCGAGGTGCCATATTATGTCTGGCAGGGATTTTATCACGTCTTCTGAGCCGATGATTATTTCGTTGTGGTCTGTCTGGAAATGTTCTGCGACGATTTTCGCATATTTTATCTCGTCCACGTCGTCGTATCCGAATCCTATGCTGAATGTGTTCACTGGGTCTTTGAGTTTCTCGCTCATTATTGCGACTATGGCTGATGAGTCAAAACCACCCGATAGGTAGGCGCCGAGGGGCACGTCGCTCATCAATCTCATCTCGATGCAGTCTTCCATGATTTTTCCGAGTTTTTCACTGCATTCTCCGTCGCTGCAATCCATTGGCTTTATGTTGAGGTCCCAGTAGCTTTTCACCCGTTTACCGCTGGCGTCCACTACAAGCATCTCACCTGGTTGTAGTTTTTTCACGTTTTTGAGGCATGTTCTCGGGCCTACTGTGTACTGGTATGAGAGGTACTGGCGGCAGGACACAAGGTCAAGCTCAGGTGTGAATCCGTCATGTTTTAAAAAAGCCTTTATCTCTGACGAGAAAAGCAGTGCTTCACCGACGTTGACGTAGTAGAGCGGTTTTATGCCTATCCTGTCCCGTGCAAGCACTAGTTTTTTGTTTTTTATGTCCCATAAAGCGATTGCGTACATGCCCCGTAGGTGTTTGACGAAGTCTTCCCCATACTGCTCATAAAGGTGTACTATGACTTCTGTGTCGGTGTTTGTCGCAAACCTGTGGCCTTTGCCCTCCATCACCTTTCTGAGCTCTCGGTAGTTGTATATCTCTCCGTTGTATATCGTCACCACCGATTCGTCCTCGTTGAATATGGGCTGGTGCCCGGTTGACAAGTCTATTATAGAAAGCCTCTGATGCCCAAACCCTATCATATCATCAAAGTAGGTGCCGCTGTCGTCAGGTCCCCTGTGGGATATGGACTTCATCATATCCTTAACAAGCACTTTATCACCCACCCCATGAACTCCGACTATACCGCACAAGATTAATCCCCCTCCTTTAACACGTTTTCATAAACTTTTAATGTGCCCTCAACCATATGCTTCTTTGAAAATCCATCAACTATTCTCTGCCTTGCATTTAACCCGAGCTGTCTTGCGTACTCCTTATCCACTAAACATTTCTTAATCGCTTTTGCCAGGCCGGCAACATCTGATGGTTCGGTCAGAAGTCCGTTTTCACCGTCTATTATCACTGTTGGTATTCCGCCTATCTTTGAGGCCACAACCGGTTTTGCGCATGACATCGCCTCAAGCTCTATCAAGGGAAGTCCCTCAACCCTTACTGTGGGTATTGCGAAGACGTTGCAGAGTCTGTAATACTCGCGTAGCTTTTCGTTTTGAACTCTGCCGCAGAATATCACCTTGTCACTAAGTCCTAGTTTTTCTGTGAGCTCAACAAGAGCGTCCTTGAAGCCTCCTGTGCCGACAATTAGAAGTCTTGCGTCGGCTATGGATTCAGACACTTGCTTGAAGGCCTCAATAAGATATTGCACCCCCTTTTGTCTGTGGAGGACGCACGCGCTTAACACGATTTTTCCACTGTATTCTTTTTTTAGATTGCTTTCACCTGGCGAGAACAGGTCAGTGTCAACCCCATTATATACTGTCTTCACCTTCTCAGGCATTATTTTGAATTCCTTAGGTATCTTCTCATTGAGTTCCTTGCTTATCGCAATCACAGCATCGCATCTTGGCACGAATTTCCTGAACCTGAAAAAGTAATTGAATGTTTGAAACAAAAGTTTTGGTAGGAGCATAGTTGTTAATCCCTGGTTTAGGTTGCTTTTTATCTCACCAATCGGTGTGCCATGCAGGGTCGCAACAAGGGGGACGTTCATACTCTCTCTTAGTCCGTCCGCCACGTACTCATAAGCTGAAAATGACTGGCTGTGTATGACATCAAATTTCTTTTGAGCGTTTAGTTCTATCAACTTCTTGTAGGCTGCTTTTCCAAGCGGCCTTTTGCTTGTTGGGGGTGAGTCGACGTAGTGTATTTTGGCTCCATCAACATCCTCTTCTTTCAAGCCGCCAGGGTGTTTTGAGGTTATGACGTGAACGTCATGCCCTTTTGCAGCCAGTCCTTTCGCAAGGTCAAGTGAGTGTATCTCCATACCCCCTATGACATGCGCTGGCAAAAGCATCGCAAACATGCATATCCTCATCTCAAAACCCCGTACATATGCAAGAAAATTAGGTGTCTGCTTTTATTAACTCCCACCACCATCCCCCAACTAAAATGTCAAAAGACAAGAATGCGCCCGAAACAAGGCATTCAAACCCTCTTAGGCATTGACATCTGCGGGTGGTATCATCTCCTCTTTGCTATCTGTTCCTAGTTCATCTAATGCATATGCTCCAAATATCGCAGTCACCATATATCTTGGCTCGATAAAATACAGCGAATGGAACAGGCCCAACGCCACAATGTACGCTATCATAGCCCGGTTCCGTTTTGTATTTCTAAACAGAGAGTATGGCAGAACAAACACCAAAAACAATAGTATCTTAGGCAAACCCACGAAGAACGCCTCATATAAGTTGTGTATGTACACCCAAACTTTTTCAACTGCAGTCCTTTCCGGCGGCATTGCTATGCTGAGGTAGTAGTCACTACCTTCCTTATATGATGCCAAAAACATTTGGCTTGGGTTTGAAGCACCTGAAGAAATAAGTATTGCCAACGCAATCGCGGGCACTACCAGCATCGGCAACTCCTTTCTTTTTGCGTATAGTATGTATGGTATGAAAAGGCACAATGCAATGGACGGTCTTGCGAACACTATCGCAGTCATGGTCAAAGCCGCAAGCCCGCTGGATTTTTCCCACATCAGATAGAAGAAGACTGCGCAAAGCATAAGATACAGTGATGTGGCGTCCGAGTCGAGGGCGTAGATGTATGTAACAGACAAATACGCCATAGACGGGAGCAGTGAACGAGTCATCTTGTAGACGAAAAGAAGCGACACAGCCCAGAATATCCCCCCCAACAACTTGGTTACGTATATTGAGTTGAAGATGACGTCTGCGATGGTAAGAAGCACAGGATAAAGCGGATACCTCTCGTGTTCCACCCGACAGCCAGTCCTAAAAAATGAGTCCTCACATATCCACATCCACTTGCCATCGCGCATGTTCTGTGCAATCTGATAGTATTTCTGACCTTGGTCCGGCACACCAAACCACACGCCAAGGTGGGGTATGTTAGCGCAGAATGTCAAAACTATCAAAACCCACAAAAGCTTTTTGTTCGTCATACCTTCACACCCCCAATATGACTATTGAGTATTCCATCCTCTATCTTATTAGATTATTGACTTTATTATGCTTATTCCAGCCCCTAGGTTTAGTTTTATCCTGTTTGCTGATTTCATTCGAATTATGTGTTTGATTATTTTGGAGGGTCTTAGGAAGAACTGTCTGTACGCGTTTTTCTGGATTGCCAGAAGCTCGTCTTCGCTTATGCCTGGTAAGCGGTGTACTGGCCTTGTGTGTATGCCGTATTGGCTGTAGTCGTAGTTTGTTATGAGCCCCTCTTTTTTCAGTTGCTCAAATGCTTCGGTGCCTGGGAACGGCTGTAGAAGGTGGAATTTGGCGACATCCGGGTCTAGCTCTTTTGCAAACTCTATCGTGTCCCTCATAGTGTTTCTGTCCTCACCAGGTAGCCCTAGCATGAAGAACCCCCATGTTTCGAGCCCGACTTTTTTGGCGAGCTTGAAGGCGGCTCTTATCTGCGCGAGGTTCGTGCCTTTTTCGACTCTGTCGAGTATTTTCTGGTTTCCTGATTCGACGCCGAATGCGACGCTGTATGTCCCCATATCCTTTAGTGATTTTAATATCTCTTCATCTACTTGGTCGACCCTCAGCCCGTTTGGGAATGCGAACTTGAGTTTTATCCCGCGTTTTTTTATTAGTTCTGTTATCTCAAGCACTCTTTTTTTGTTTAGTGTGTAGTTGTCGTCCCAGATGTGTATTTCCTTGACGCCGTACGTCTTTATGAGATCTTCTATTTCGCCGACGACATTTTCTGCGCTTCTGAATCTGACGTTTCTTGTGAATATGAGTTTTGTGCAGCAGTATGTGCACCCGTGCGGGCATCCGCGGGAGCTTATTATCGGCATGACTGGGCTCATAAGCGAGTCAGGGTAGGTGTATTTTCTCTGGTTGAATAGATGTCTTGCGGGATATGGCAGCTCGTCCAGGTTTTCTATCAACTCTCTTTTTGGGTTGTGGATTATTTTTCCGTCTTTTCTGTATGATATCCCGGCTATCCCCCCTACTTCTGTGCCGTCCTCTATTGTCTTAACAAGCTCTAACACTGTTTTTTCCCCTTCCCCCCTGACTAAGTAGTCGATATTTTCTGATTGTAGGCATTCGTCTGCCGCGATTGTCGGGTGTATCCCCCCAACTACTGTGGTCGCGTCCGTGTTTTTCTTGACAATCTTGCAGAGTCTTTCGGCGTTCTTGTAGGTTGGGGTGGTTGATGTGAGCCCAACTATCTTGTATCCTTTTTTTATTTTTTCTGTGAATTTCGCGTCTGTTACCCCGTCGGCGTCTATGTCTATTATCTGCACGTCGTGGCCGTTTTTCTCAAGTACTGCGCCAACGTATGCAAGACTGAGCGGTGGGTAGTCTGGGGCGCTCATCTGGCCGTATACGGCTGCCTGGGATGGGTTTACAAGTAGTATCTTCATTTTATCTTTATTATCTTCACATCCTTTATTTCCTTTATTATTTCCCCGGCATCCATTAAATCTTGAGATGTTATGTTTCTGATTTTTCTGTCTGTTGGAGTGATTATGATGTAGTCTATTCCATGTTTTTTTACTGTCTCGATTATTTTGTCTTTTGGCTCGTATGGCATAACATAGGTTGTGTGGCCTGTGTAGAAGTTTATCTTGCTTGCCTCAACAGACATAAGTGTTTTTTCTGACGGTATATTCTGTATTATCCATTTAATTTCCGTTAGGTCTTCTTTCTGCACGTATCTGTCGTATGATAGAAAAACTGTCTGCAATATTATTGATGTGATAACTATTGTCTGCAGTTTTTTCTTGCCTTCCAAAAATGCTGCACCGTAAAGTATTATGAGCGGCGTTAGCGGGCTTAGTGAGTCGACGCTTGCGCCGTCAGATTTCATGAACCCGAAAACGAGCGGGGCTATGAGGCTTGCAAAGGCGATTGTTGTGAATATTTGGCTTGATGTTATTTTTTTACCCTCTCTTTTGAGGTAGGCTATTGCGCAGATGAACAGGAGCAAGCCAACCAAGTTTATTATTGATGTCTTAAGTGCCCATCCGAGACCGTACTCTAATGCCTTGTTGGGTGGTGTGATATAGGTCACTATTATGTTGACGCACCTGACAGCAACAGCTTTCGCAACACCATATGCTCCGCCACCGAGTGATTCAATGTACGAGCTGAATGTGGGCGGCTCAAGCGCGAGGTATTTCTCGTAGATGTCAAGAATCATCACGCTCCTTGATGTCGAGTACATGGGGTTTCCGAACAGTAGTGTGTTTCTTACAAGAAGTGGGGAAACTATCAGTATGAAAACGACCAATATGCGGGCGACAGTTTGTAGGTTTATGATGCTGCGGTTTTTGAGTATGTGGTATCCTGCGGTTGGGATGATGAACCACAGGGTGGTGTAGTGGGTCATGTAGGCGAGGCCCGCGGATGCTGCAGAGTAAATTCCAAACCGCCCACCTTTCTGGGAGTAGTATATCATTGAGAGCACGTAGAATGACGCAATAATCCTTGGTTCAAGCTCTATTGACTTTGATATGAGAAAGTAGTTTGCAGTCATGATGTATGCTGCAAGATAGCTGTTTTTGCCTTTTCTTAACTGTTGGTACAACAGATGCGCGATGACTATGAGAAGTCCATAAAACATCATGTTCACAGACACTGCGGACTCATAGTCTACGCTGTTAAAGAGCATTCCGAGACTGTGGAGGAAATCCTGGAGTGGCGGACGGTACAGTACTGGCAAAGGCGGATTATCATACCTTGTCCAGTAGTTGTCGAATATGTCGGAGGTGAACCAATTTGGCCCTAGAAAGCTTTTGGCTACAGAGTAGTGGACGTAAGTGTCTCCTATCATGGGTTGCGGGTTTATCTCGTAAAGGCATAGGCATGCCGCAAAAGCTATGAGGATTGCTGCAGATAACTTTTTGTCAAAGCCGTAGGTCAGACCTTTCTTCAGTGCTACTGCCGCTGAAAACACAAATACTGCGGAAATTATTATTTGGCTGCCGTCAATTCCGATAATGTGCAGTGCGAGCGCCGCAACACCGTACATTATGGTGGAGTATATCGCTGATGCCGCTAGTCTTTCATTTTTTTCGAGTTTTTTGTCTGCTGATGATGCAAGATATCCTGGTAGCAGGAAGAAGAATATTGTCTTGGCGAGTTCTATGATCATCTTTTGTATTGTATCTTAAGTCTCAGAAGGCTTAGGTATCTTATCCCCATCTGCATTATCTTGAACTTTGCCTGTCCAGCCTGTCTTTTGAAGTATGTCGCAGGAACCTGAGTTACTTTGTATCCTTTGAGATGGGTTTTGATTGCGAATTCCGGGCTTATGGCGAAGTCGCCGGATTCTATTTTTACATCATCAAGTATTTTTTTCCTGAATGCCCTGAACGCGTTTGTTATGTCGTCAACTTGAAGTCCGAACACGATTTTCGCAAGCTGTGAGTATGTGCTGCTGTAGAGTGCCTTGTCAGGTTGTAGCTCGCCTTTTGAGCCGCCCTTCATGTATCTTGAGCCGACGACCATGTCGTATCCACCCTCAAGTTTTGCTATCATGTCGGATATGACCTCAATTTTATCTGATTTGTCTGCCATCACCCAGACAATGTATTTTCCCCTGGCTTTCTGTGAGCCTTCAAGGAGCGCGTATCCCATTCCGTTTCTGCCTTCTGTGCGGTGTATACAGCTTATTTTAGGGTTTTTTGACAGTTCATCAGATATCTGCGGGGTTTTGTCTTTTGAGTTGTCGTCGACTATTATTATCTCGTAGTCGTTGCCCTTCAGTTTCTCCAGTATCTCGTCAACGAGGGGTTTGAGGTTCTCTTCCTCGTTGTAAGCTGGTATTACCAGCGAGTATTTGCATTGCATTTGGGGTTCACTCTTCAACGAGTTTTCTGGATTTGAGCTCATCAAGCGCCTTCTGGCTTAGGTCGACTGCGTCCTGTGTTTTTCCCCACCCGACGAGGTCTTTCATGCCTTGCTCAAAAGTTATCTTTGGGTTGAATCCTATCTTTTTTATCTTGCTGATGTCTGGGTAGCAGTGTCTTATGTCCCCTTGCCTGAATTTATTCTCTATCTTTGGGAGTATGTCTTTTCCGTATAGTCTTGCGAGTGTGTGGGCAATGTCTAGCACCGTTATCTGGTTTCCTGTTCCGACGTTGAACATTTCGTAATTTGCTTTTTTGGATTCCATAACGAGGAGGTTGGCTGCTACGACGTCTCTCACATCTATGAAGTCGCGGCTCTGCAGTCCGTCCTCATACACTATTGGGGGGTTGTTGTTTTTGAGATTTGACTGGAATATTGCGGCAACTCCGGTGTAGGGGTTGGAAAGTGATTGTCTTGGTCCGTAGACGTTGAAGTATCTTAGTGCA
>CAYXON010000009.1:0-13947 GCA_964467145.1 uncultured archaeon
CCCGGCGTTGCAGAACCCTGCAAAATCATAGCTAAAGACCCGGCAAAAGTATTCGAATACACCAACAAAGGCAATTCCGTCGCCATTGTAACAGACGGAACAGCAGTGCTGGGGCTTGGTGACATAGGGCCTGAGGCAGGGCTTCCCGTAATGGAGGGTAAGGCAGTACTCTTCAAGATGCTGGCTGGCGTTGACGCATACCCAGTATGCCTTAACACCCAAGACTCGGAAGACATAATCCGAACAGTCAAAAACATGGAACCCTCATTCGGGGGAATAAATCTAGAGGACATAAGCGCTCCAAGATGTTTTGAAATAGAGGCAAGACTAAAAAAAGAGATGAACATACCCGTCTTCCACGATGACCAACACGGCACAGCAGTTGTGACGCTCGCAGGACTGATAAACGCACTCAAGATTGTCGGCAAAAACATAAACGAGGTCAAGATAGTATTCAACGGAGCTGGGGCGTCAGGCATGGCGTGCGCAAAATTCTACATGAGTGCGGGAGCAAAAGACGTCCTACTCTGCGACAGTAAAGGCACAATATACTCCGGCCGCCCAAACAACATGAACCCCTACAAGGAAGAAATAGCGAAATTCACAAACAAAGAAGGAATTGAAGGAACCCTAGCAGACGCGCTAAAAGGGGCTGACATATTCGTCGGCTTGTCTGTTGGCGATATTGTCACAGAACAGATGATATCCTCGATGGCAGATGATGCGATAGTATTCGCGTGCGCAAACCCGACACCTGAGATAATGCCTGAAAAAGCAAAGAAAGCAGGTGCAAGAATAGTTGCGACAGGCCGCTCAGACTACCCCAACCAGATAAACAACGTCCTCGGGTTTCCAGGGATATTCAGGGGTGCACTCGACACGATGTCCTCTGATGTTAACGAGCAGATGAAGATGGCTGCAGCCATGGCGATAGCGTCAATAATCCCAGACGACGAGCTATCTGAAGAATACATAATAACAAACCCCCTCCACCCCCGCGTCATGGTTGTTGAGGCTGCGGCAGTCGCAAAAGCCGCGATGAAGTCAGGTGTTGCAAGAAAGAAGGTTGATTTGAAAGAGGTTGAGGCAAACACAATCGCACTCACCCAGGCTGCAAGAAGCAGATACCTGGACTAATGTGAAAATAAAATGATGATATCTCTTCTAAACTCTAAGATACACTCTGCGACAGTGACTGGGTGCCGCACAGACTATGTCGGTAGCATAAGCCTTGATACAAGGCTTATTACCGGGTGTGGACTTAACTTGAATGAGAAGGTTCTTGTCGCAAACATAGACAATGGCGCCCGCCTTGAGACATACGTGATAGAAGGAGGCGCCGGAGTTGTTGAGCTAAACGGGGCAGCAGCAAAACTCGCAAAAGAAGGAGACAAGGTGATAATAATGTCTTTCGGACTTTTCACAGAAGATGAAGCTAAAAATCACAAGCCAAAAATAGTTTTCGTAGATGCTAGAAACAACATACTCACTAACTAGACTCTACTTCTTTGAGTCCTTTATCATCTGGACGCCGATTTTTATCTCGTTCAAACCTAACTCAACCGTGTGTAGCCACAGCCTGAACACACCCTTAAGGTTCATATTATCCTCGCCCCCAAACCGCTCATCACATCTTTAAATTCAGGGAATGTTACGTCAACGTGTTCTGCACCCTCTATTGTTGTGTCACTATTAGCTTTTAGGGCTGCAACAGACAAAGCCATTATTATCCTGTGGTCACACCAGCCATTGACAACATCGCCTGTGAGTTTTTTGCCGCCGTGTATCACTACGCCGTCGCGTCTTTCATCTATGTCTGCACCCATTTTCCTGAGTTCCGTCACCATCGCCTTTATCCTGTCGCATTCTTTGAGCCTTGCGTGGGCGGCGTTAACTATCTCAGTCTCGCCTTTTGATGATGTTCCAATCGCGCACACTATGGGTACAAGGTCAGGGCTGTCTGACAGGTCGAAGACTCCCCCCCTAAGTCTGCCATCAGACTCAACAGAGACGGAGTCTGATTTCACCTTCACTTTGGCTCCCATCTCAGATATTATTTCTACTATCTTCTTGTCCGCCTGAAGCGAGTCTTTGAACAGGTTTCCAACACACACCTTGGATTCTGTTATTGCTGCAGCACCAAGTATGAACGCCGCTGAGCTGTAATCCCCCTCTACTGTGTATTCGGTCGGCTTATATGTCTGCCCGCAAGGTATCCTAAAACTGCGATATCTGTCTTTTTCAACCTTTATACCGAAGGTTTTTAGCATGTTGATTGTCATGTCAACATATGGTTTGCTCTTGAGGTCTGTTGTTATCCCAACCTCAACATCCTCTTTGGCGTATGGCGCAGCCATCAGTATCGCTGTTATGAACTGGCTGCTAATGTCGCCGACTATCGAGCATTTACCCCCTGTAAGTGGGCCTCTTATCTTCAGCGGCGGGCAACCATTCGCAGAACTTGATGTAGTGCCTAACTGGTTTAGTGCGTCAAGAAGATGCTTCATAGGTCTTTGTTGTATCGATCCATCTCCTGTAAGTGTGACCTCACCTTCGCAAAGTGAGGCTATTGCGGTGCATAGCCGTATCGTCGTTCCGGAATTAAGCGTGTCAACAATGCAGTCTGGTGTTTTTGGTTTTCCTCCGACTCCGCAGACTTCAGCTCCTGAGTTTATGTCCTCTATTGTTCCCCCGAACATCCTGCATGCATTGTATGCAGCTTGTGTGTCACGCGATATGAGCGGCGCATTTATGGTTGATGTGCCGTCAGCCAGAAGTGATGACAAAATAGCTCGTATAGTGTATGATTTGCTGGGCGGTGCGTTGGTGCTGCCTCCAATGGCATCCGCTGGTGATATTGTGTATATCATCTGAGAATATTCATTAAGTAATGGTTAATAACTTGTTTTCACTCAAGTTCCTCTTAAGTATCTTCATAAGTTGTGTCGTCTCTGGTATGAATTCCTCTTGTGCTACTTTTTTCTCAACCTCATTAATCTTCATGAACTCACCGCACTCTATCTCATCCTTCAGGAGATTTGGTTTATCACTTGTCATGAACCCATATACTCTGACGTTCTCGCACTCCTGCGGTATCCGCTTTTTGAAATCCCCCATAACAAATGGGTTGCTCTTAACACCAGCCTCCTCATAAGCCTCTCTAACTGCTGCATCGTCATATGTTTGCCCTGCACCGACGTGCCCCCCCAACACTATGCTCCAAAGCCCCCCGAAGAACTCCTTGTCTGCGGCGCGTTTGTTTACAAGTATCCCCCCTGCCTTGTCAAATATGAAAAACATAACTGTCCTGTGGGTCAGTCTTTTGTCGTGGCATTCTTTTCTTGATGCTTTTCCGACTATGTTATCTTCATCGTCTACAACGTCCAGGAACTCATTGGAATAATCCATCAAATACCTACTTTACCTTAATTAGTAAACACTGTCTATAAACTCTATATAATGGTTGAACGGCGAATTCAAAAGGCTGGGGACTCACCACCTGAGCCCCAGATGTCTGAGCCCATATACTTTAAACACGGGTTTAAGGGCACATACGCCCTAGAATCTGGCGCTATTATTCTGCGTCCTGAGGGTGCGCACTACCGAGTTGTAATGGCAACCCCCAGAAATCCGGAAATTTCCACAATAATCTCAGACAATGATTCACCCCTGGATACGCCGTCTGAGCCGGAACTAAAGTCTTTCGTTGACGCGGCAGCCAAAATAGTGGATATTGAGCTTTCCAAAATTGGGGCTCAGGGAGATGATAAATGGCTTGGTGGAATACCCCTTCCAAGATGGGTGGATTCCTTTGACGCGAGCACAAGGGATGTTTTCTCAGCAGTGGTTGATAAAAACCCCAGTGTTCCAAAGTTGATGCTATTCCAACATATGAGAAATAGGATAACATTCAGAGAATTCATAACATCCGGGATTGAGACAATAATGTTCCCGGAACTTGGGGAGTTGACAGCCACGCAACTAAGGGTTCAGCAGAGTACTGCTGGCGCCATGATGTTGGCTTTAATAAAGCATAAAACATACGCAGCACTCGGAATAAAATCTAATGTGATAACAAATGAGTTCTTCTTCGAGGCAATGGACCGGATAATTAACTCGCCTTAACTACCTATCTTCTGTGAACATGAACTTGCCATGTCTTGGCTCGTATATCTCGCCCTTGTTTTTGAGCTCTGTTATTATCTTCTCAACCTCAAATTTGTCAACTCCCTTCTCACCCATCGCATCTATTATATCCTTAATCGACGCCATCCCCTCTGGGGTTGAGCCTATCAGTTCCTTTATCGCGTCCTCTACGACCCTGATTTTGTCCCTGACGCTTTTGGGGTGTGTTGTCCCTATCATGTCTATGTCAAGCTCTCCGGTTGTGGCGTCTGTGGCTATCTCGCGGAGCACGAACTCAGTCAGCTTTATCGCCCTTTCAACGTCAGATATTGTGACGTCCTTTGAAAGTCTAATTTTTGCTGATGCTTCAGATAATCTTATCAGGGCCTCAAGCTGCCTTGGAGTCGCAGCAGCAGTACCCCCTTTGCTTCTGCCCCTGAGTGATACATAATAGTCTGATATTTTCCTTTTTGTTTCTGCGTTCATCATCGGTTTGATGTTTCTTCTAGCGTATGCTATATATTTTTTAAACAATTCAGCATTTACTGGTGAAGTTATCGCTTCTTCACCTTCCTCTGTGGTTGAGTGCATCTTGAGTATGTGATCTGCAATGGCTTTGTCCCTTGTAGAATCCAGTATGTCCCTTATCGGGAATATCAGGTCGAATCTTGAGATGAGTGTTGGTGGTATGTCGAATTGGTCTGCGAGGGGTTTGTAGTTGTCGAATCTTGAGAATTTGGGGTTTGAGGCTGCGAGTATGCTTGTGTTGGCCTTGAATTTGGTGGTTATGCCCGCTTTTGCGATGCTTATGGTTTGTTGCTCCATCGCTTCGTGCATGGCTGAGCGGTCTTCCTTGCTCATTTTATCGAACTCATCAATTGCTGCTATTCCCCCTCCAGCAAGAACAAGGGCTCCGGCCTTCAGAGTCCACGCGCCCTCGTTGAATTCATCTTTTTCAGCAGTAGCTGTGAGTCCAGCACCAGTTGTCCCCTTTCCTGTGACGTATATGCTTTTTGGTGCTATCAAGTCTACGAAAACGAGTATCCTTGATTTCGCCACACCTGGGTCACCAATAAGCAGCAGGTGTATGTCTCCTCTCGCTTTTGTACCGTCTGCCAGTATCTTCCCCTGTCTTCCTCCGAAAAGCTGAAGCGCTATCGCCTCCTTAGTCTCCCTGTATCCGTAAATTGACGGCGCTATAGAGTCTATGACTTTATCTATTAATTTCGGGTCTTTGGAAAGATGCAGTATCTCTTTTTCATCTTCTTCCGTCAAGTCTATGTCTTCGAACTCTTGTTGCACGCTTTCGATGTAGTTGACGTCTATGAATTTGTCATATACTGAGCTTTTGGTTTTTGGCGGCTTTAGGCTGACGACACCTGTTGCGACTATTTTATCGCCCGGTGTCACCTGGTCTGTCATGTCCTCTTCGACCCACAACTCGACAGTTCTTGAGTTTTCCCCACCCCTTAGCATCTCAAGCGGCTCCTGCACCTGGATGTGTTGTATGTCTATCCATTCGCTCTCCTCAGGTATCAGTCTGAAGTCGGATTTGTGGCAGCTCTTGCATCTGTAGGGTTCAAAAAGCATCCTCTTGTCTTGTTTCACCCATGTTTCTGTCTCGCATGATGGTGTGTTGCACATGAACTTCGCGTTTTTGAGTTTTGGAAAGACGTCGCTTATCCTATTTACTGTCCCATCAATCGAGATGAACTTTCCGATGTAGTCTGATGTTATGTCTCTTATCGGTATTGTGTAGCCCTTTTCCTTTGGCATGTTATTCAGTCTTACGTGGAATGTCGGGTTGTCGACGACTGTGAGTATCGACATGCTGTTGAGGACTTCGTCGAATTCCTTAAGTTTTTCTACTGGATTTTTTCTGACCTGGTCTGCGAGTTCTGGACTGTATCTTTCAAGCTCCTGAAAATCGAGGATAAGGCTCTTTTCTTCTGGGTACTTTTCGCCAAGAAGCCTAAGTTGGCTTTTATACTTTCCGATGAATGCCTCTATACTCTTCAACCTGTCAACTCCCCCTAGAAAAAGGCGGATTAAGGATTAGGTATCTCCCTTATTAATAAATATTATTCGTCTTTTGTCGAAGTAAAATTCGACAGTTTATATACTTTCTTGGCATATATGTGTTGTATGCTTAACGGAAGCTCATCAGCTGCAAAGAACATAGCAGGTGAAATAACTCTTTCTGAAAACTGCAGCGAAAGCATGAGGCGCTGGAGGCAGATATTCGGCGTTAAACAGTCAGAACTTGCTAAAAGGCTGAATGTCTCACCCTCTGTGATATCTGACTATGAGTCAGGCCGCAGACTCTCTCCCGGAACCCACGTAATCAAAAGACTAGTCGAAACACTCGTTACTCTTGACATTGAAAAAGGCGGCAAGGTCCTCAGTAAATTCACAACACTTGATGAAAGACCGGACGCAATACTCTGCATCGAAGAGTTCCAAAAACCAATAGATGCAAAAAAATTCCTCAAAGCAATAGACGGGGAAGTCATAGTCCACAAACACCTTCTTAACAGTACCCAACTGCAGGGATACACAGTCATAGACAGCATACAAGCAATCCTCAACCTGGATGAGAAGGATTTCCTTAGGATATACGGCTCAAGCACTGAACGCGCACTCATATTCACAAAAGTAAAACTCGGCCGCTCACCGATGATAGCAATAAAGGTCACACAACACAAACCCAGCCTTATAGTCCTGCACGGACTAAAGCCTGAAAATGTTGACCAGCTCGCAAAACACATCGCCGAAAAAGATAGGATACCGCTTGCAGTCTCACAAATAGAATCAGAAGATGAATTAATAGAAAAACTTAAGAGGGAATTGACATGACTGGAATAGTGGGTTATGGAGCATACATCCCAAGACACCGGATAAAATCAGAGGAAATAAGCAAGGTGTGGGGAGAAGACGGAGCACGAATAAGCAAGGGACTGAACGTCTACGAGAAAAGCGTCCCAGACATGGACGAAGACGTAATCACAATATCAGTCGAAGCAGCGCGGTTCGCGATGATTCACTCTAAAGTGGATCCCCAAGAACTTGGCGCAATATATGTTGGTTCGGAATCACACCCCTACGCAGTCAAGCCAACAGCCACAATAGTTGCCGAGGCAATAGGCGCAACACCAGACCTTATGGCAGCAGACTACGAGTTTGCATGCAAGGCCGGAACTGCAGCCATACAAACCTGCATGGGCCTCACCAAATCAAAGATGATTGAATACGGGATGGCGATAGGTGCAGACACAAGCCAGGGGCGACCCGGCGACATGCTTGAGTACACGGCATCCGCGGGTGGTGCCGCATACGTGATAGGTGAGAAAAACACAATAGCAGAAATAAAAGACACTTACTCATTCACAACAGACACACCAGACTTCTGGAGACGGGAAGGCCAGGATTTCCCACAACACGGCTCAAGATTCACCGGAGAACCCGCATACTTCAAACACGTGACAAGCGCGACCCAGAAGATACTTGAGCGAAACAACCTAAAACCAGAAGACTTCCAATACGCGGTATTCCACCAGCCAAACGGCAAATTCCCGCTTCTTGTCGGAGCGCAACTTGGGTTCAAAAAGGAGCAGCTAACAACAGGTCTGCTAACCCCACATATAGGAAACACATACTCTGGTGCGACACCCCTTGGACTTGCCGCAGTGCTTGACGTGGCAAAACCAGGCGAGCTAATACTTGCGACATCATACGGGTCAGGCGCCGGCAGTGACTCCTTCATAATTGAGGTAACAGACATGATAGACAAAAACAGAAACCCCATACCTTTCAAGAAGGAGCTTGCGAACAAGCAATACATAGACTACGCATTATATGCTAAATTCAAAGGAAAAATAAAGGGGGTTAGCCTACAGAAGGGGTAAATAAGATGACAAATGTTGCAATAATTGGCGTAGGACTCACGAAATTCGGAGAGTTCTGGGAAAGAAGCTACAGGGACCTGATATCAGAAGCTGGAATAAAGGCAATCAAAGACGCGAACATAGACGGTGATGAAATACAGGAACTGTATGTCGGCTCAATGACTCCAGGCCTTTTCATACAACAAGAGCACATAGGAGCCCTTGTCGCAGACAATGCAGGACTAACAGGAATACCCTCAGTCCGCGTAGAATCAGCCTGCGCATCAGGTGGGATGGCACTGCGTCAAGCATACCTTTCCATAAAGTCTGGTGCAGCAGACATAGTAGTCGCAGGGGGAGTCGAGAAAATGACAGACGCATCCACAGATCATGCGATGGTCGCACTATCTGGTGCATCAGACCAGGAATGGGAAGCATTCCACGGAGTCACATTTCCCGGGCTTTACGCGATGATGGCAAGACGCCACATGCTAGAGTACGGCACCAAAGAAGAACACCTCGCGCAAGTCGCTGTGAAAAACCACCACAACGGAGCCCTAAACCCGAATGCACAATACCAGAAAGAGTTCACGCTGGAGCAAGTCATGAACTCAGGCCTTGTCGCAGATCCACTTAAACTCCTTGACTGCTCGCCCATAACAGACGGCGCAGCAGCAGTGATACTCGCAAGCGAAAAGAAGGCAAGGGAACTATGTGAAAACCCAGTCTGGATAGCGGCGTCAGAATCAGCATCAGACACTCTTGCACTGCATGACAGAAAAAGCCTATGCCGTACAGAAGCTGCAATAATCGCCGCGAAAAAAGCCTACGCAACAGCGAAAATCAAGCCAAAAGACATAGACTTTGCTGAAGTCCACGACTGCTTCACAATAGCGGAACTGATGGCAATTGAGGCGCTAGGATTCTGTGATTTCGGAAAATCTGGAAAATTCACAGAAGATGGTGAAACCGCACTAACCGGAAGCATACCCGTAAATACCTCTGGAGGCCTTAAGGCAAAAGGGCATCCAGTGGGTGCGACAGGCATAGCACAGGCGATTGAGGCAGTGCTACAATTAAGGGGAGAAGCAGGCAAACGCCAGATAAAAGGAGCACAACGCGGCCTAACACACAATGTCGGAGGAAGCGGAGCATCATGTGTTGTTCACATATTTGAGCAGGAGGTGAGAGCATGAGCCAAGGTCTCGCACTCCACTGGAGGTTGATATCATCAAGATACAACCTGATAGGAACCGAATGCAAGACCTGTGGCGTCAAATTCTTCCCTCCAAGAACTATCTGCCCAACGTGCAGGAGAAAAGGAGAAATAGACAAGTTCAAGTTCTCAGGCGAGGGTGAAATATATACTTACACAGTAATACGCGCACCACCCACTGGGTTTGAATATCTAAAACCCTATGTCGTCGCAGTAGTAAAGCTTGAGGAAGGCGCAATGTGCACAGCACAGATAGTCGACTGCAAACCAGAAGAAGTAAAAATCGGAAGCAAGGTCGAAATGACCTTCCGCAAAATAATAGCAGATGACGACGCAGGCATAATAAGGTACGGCTACAAATTCAAGCTGAAAAGGTAATCACTCATCCCCCGTCAAAAGGTTTTGGGTAGCGCACTTTATCGGGTGCCCCTTGGCGAGTATCACTATTACTGTCAGGGTTGTGACTAATGCCAGAAGGAAGTAGCCAACGCCAACAGATATACCAATCGCTGCGGAAACCCATATGGCTGCGGCGGTTGTTATGCCGTGGACTATGTCATTTGAGCTGCGCCATATGACTCCCCCGCCTATGAATCCGATACCTGTCACTATCTGGGCTGCGATTCTTGAGTTGTCGGGGCCTTCAAACGCTACGACAGACAATACTGTGAACAGCGCGGATCCCATGCATATCAAGGAAAATGTCCTTGTTCCTGCGCCTTTTTTCCCGCCTTTCCTTTCAACACCTATGAGAAAGCCAAGTACTGCGGCTACAAGGACCTTGATTACCATCTCAGACTCAAGCGGGGAAATCATCACGTAAATGATAGGTATGTAAAAATAAATAGTGCCGGGGGCGCTGTTTGCCCCCGATTATTTTTTTAGAATGTCTGTGCTTTGCCGTTAAGACAAAGTTCGGTCATCTCCCGTATCCTTGCAAGCCAGTCATCAGCTATGCTGTATGCCTTATTCTCTAGGCTTTTGGGCCCGAGGATCTGTATGTCTGCTGCAAGTGGTTGGTCTATGGGTGAGCCGATTTGACTCAGTATCCTGACGTATGCTTGTTCAGCGCCCTCTTTGGCGATGTCGCGGGATATCTCCTTTGATAGTAGGTTGTAGAGTTTTCCGACGTGGTTTACTGGGTTTTTACCGGATGTCGCCTCCATGCTCATGGGTCTGTATGGCGTTATCAGACCGTTTGCACGGTTTCCTCGCCCCACTGAGCCGTCGTCTCCCATCTCGGCGCTTGTTCCAGTAACTGTCAGAAACACACTCCCCTTCTTTATGTCATCTCCGGTGTTTATCATGACGTTGACTTTTTTGTCAGTGATTGACGCTACGAAGTCTTTCACAAGACCTGTTTCTTCCTCTATCGTGCTGACGTAGTCTCCTATTGAGTCTAGGTGTCTTGAGACCATGCCGTTGCATATTGTCATGGTTATCTCATCACCGTATCTTTCGCCCATGACTTTTATGTCTTCACCTGAGGCCTTTACTTTTTTCTTCATTTTGCCGTTCATATATTTTTCGACTTCGTAGGTGAGTGTCTCGCATAGTGTAAATGGTGCGAATCCGACTCCGAATGATGTGTCGTTGGCTTTTGGTATTCCGTCTCTTCCGAATACTGAGCGCAGGTCAGATGATCCCATCCCAATTTTTTGGTCTATTATGTAGTCGTTTTCTACGTCAATGTTCGGGAAGTTTTTTTTCAGGTATTCTTTCGCGGCTTTGACTGCTATCTCGCCGACTGGTATGAGTTCTCCGTCGACTTCTGTTGTTGCGCGGCCTGAAAGGAGCACGTATGTCGGCGTGTCTATTTCACCAGCTCCCCACTTGGGTGTGCTTTGCCCGCCCACGAGCTCGACTTGGTCGGTGTTGTGGTGCATTATGTGGCCGAACCTCTTCTTGTACTCTTTAGAGAGGGTGTGGCTCACTGTCTCCGCTATTCCATCGCATATGCTGTCTGGGTGTCCTATTCCCTTGCGTTCAACCAGCTCTACTTTTTGTTTGTCAAGCGGCTGCTCGCCTGGGAACTCTATAAAGATGTTCCTCTTCATTTTTGTCACTTGGATTTTGTGTCTATTATGCCGTTTGTTACGACATCGAACATGCATTCTCCGTCTGGCATGTTTGGTGAGTCTATTAGTTTGGCTATTCTTTTGTCGCCTTTCCCTCTTTTGAGGTATATCCTGAATGTGCTGTGGTGACCTACTATGTGCCCTCCAATGGGTGCTGTTGGGTCGCCAAATAGTATGTCTGGCCTTGCCATGACCTGGTTTGTGACGAGTACTACGACGTTGTGGAGGTCTGATATTTTTCTCTGTAGCGTGTGCATGTGTCTGTTAAGTTTTTGCTGTCTTGACGCGAGTGTTCCTCTGCCGATGTATTCTGCCCTGAAGTGCGCTGTCAGCGAGTCAACAACCACTATTTTGACGTTTTTTTCTGCTATCATCTCTGATGCTTTTTCAGCAAGGAGCATCTGGTGGTCTGAGTTGTATGCTCGTGCCACCATTATGTTTGACAATACTTCCTCTGGGTCTAGTTTTACTGCTTTTGCCATCTGCTGTATTCTCTCTGGTCTGAATGTGTTTTCGGTGTCTATGTATATGGCGTTTCCACCAAGTCCCCCTTTTTCTTTTGGGAGTTGGGCGTTTACCACGAGTTGGTGGCCGATTTGTGTTTTTCCTGAGCCGAATTTTCCGAATACCTCTGTTATCGCTGATGTTTCGACGCCTCCTCCTAGTAGTTTGTCGAGTTCTTTGGAGCCTGTTGTTAGTTTTCCGATGTTTTCGCGTTTTGCAAGGACTTCAAGTCCAGTCTCAAACCCCATATGGAGGTTTTCTCTTGCCGCGTTTATTATTTTGACTGCGCTTGCTTCGCCTACTCCAACGTCTTTCAATTCTCCTGTTGTTGCGCATGCTATTGCTTCGCAGTTTATGTATCCAGCCTCCCTTAGTTTTTCGGCTATTGCGCCTCCAACGCCTGGGAGTTCTTCTATTTCCATCATAAAACAATACACATAGTTTATTATGGTTATTAAATAGTGGTGTCTGTGTGCTTTGGAAAAGTATTTCCCCTATTTTTCGCGTGTTTGCTCGTCTATCTCGTTTTTTGGTATGAACGTTGAGGTTCCTATTGCGCCTGATTCGGCGGTTGAGCCTGTTATTGGGTGTATGTTGAATTTTCTGTCTGGTATGGCTCTTTTCAGGTATTCCTGCGCTGTTTTTCTGACTATTTCGCCGAGTGCGCCGGTTGTGCCTACTGTGCCGCCTATTATGTAGTTTGTTGTTCCCCTGACTTTTTCAGCGTCATCACTACTCCACTGGGCTTGTTGTATGGATTTTGTTATGTTTGCGTTGTGCACGCACTCTACGAGTCTTCCGAGTATGCCGCCTTCAAATCTCCCTATCTGTTCTGCCAGTCCTTTTGCGTGTTTTTCAACTCCTGTTGCCCCGAGTATGTCTTGGTTTAGGAGTCTTGCATTGACTGGTGAGTCTTTTTCAGTGAGTGCTCTTCTTATTTCCTCGTCTGTGGCTTCTCTCATGCTGATTTGCCTTTCTCCTCGCATGATTTTCGCGTATGGCAGAAATATCGGTGCTTGTCCGTGCTTGATTCTTTGCGAGTCTATTCCCCTCATCATCTCACCGACTGCCCTGCCTGACAAGAGGTCTTCTGCGTGCGCTCTTTCATATGGGAATTCGTGCTCGATTATGTCGTTTCTTACCCTGAACTGGGTTTTGACGACTTTTGAGTATCCTGGTATGACTATGTCGTATATGTGTCCATCTGTCATAAACTCAACTGACCCGTCGTCTGCGATTCTTGCAAATCCTCCGCCAAGTCCTGTGCCTGGCCCTATGTAGCAGACTTTTTGTCCGAGGAAAAGATGTCTTATGTCTGGGTTTTCGAGTATTTTTTTTATGCCGTAGCCCATCTGCGCGACTGCGTCGTTTCCTGTGAACACTTTTATCCCGAGCCTTTTCTCAAGTTCGGCTTTGGGGTTTGCTCCGTCAAATTCGTGTTGTGTGTTTCCGAGGTTTGCTGCAGACCCTGGTGCTATGATGCCGTTAACGAGCCTTCCTGGTGTTCCGTATCCTACAAGCGGTAGAAGCTTAACGTCTTTCGGGGTTTGTCCTCTTAGCTGACTTATCTGCGCGCTCATTGCGTCGAAGAAGTCTTCGCGTTTTCCAACTGGTGTCTCAAATCTTGTGCGTGCGAGCACCACATCCTCAAGAAGTTCTTTGTTTCTGTCAAGGCCGACAACGAGGGCAAGCGTCTTTGTTCCTCCGACGTCAACGAGGGTGATTGCGTATTCGGCAAGGCTTCTTCTGTCGCCTGCGTCGTTTATCTTTTTTGGCTCAGGCATCGTCGGCTCTGCCTTTTGTTTTAGTATGGCTTGCATACTGGTTCATTCTTTTATTATTCGCTCGGCTTTTTTGACTATGTCGTCGCTTCCGTCGAGTGCGTATTTTAGGACGTCAAGGATTGTCTTGGCGGGTATTATCTCTATCTTGTTTTCGTATCTTTTCTCAAGTAGGACGTCTTTCATGTTGGACTCTGGTATTATTACTTTTTTGAGTCCAGCGTCTATTGCTGCCTCTATTTTTTGTGTAACGCCACCAACTGGCAGTACTTCGCCCCTGACGGTGAGAGATCCCGTCATCGCAACCTCTTGTCTTACCCCAATTTTCTCAAGTGCTGAGATTACTGCAATCGCAACAG